>CALBLB010000218.1 GCA_937896115.1 uncultured Succinatimonas sp. | reverse complement strand
GTACCTGTGAGGATAAATCACCGGTACCGGCACTTTGCGATAAGGCATTCATCTGACGCTGCATATTTTGCAACTGCATTAAAAATGAATTTGAACCTATACCTGAAATCGTCATGCTCATATACGCTCCCGTCGGAAAAATGACAGAGTATGTTTTCCTGACTGGGATGTTTCAAAAAGCATGCCATTGTGCAAATACCATTTATAAGAACGTTGTTACGAGCTGCTGTTCTTTAGCTTGCAGGATATCAAGTGCTTTATCGTTTCATGTGTAAATCACAGTCAAAGTCTGGAAAAGAAATCACCGAAGATCTTGCAGACTTGAATTGGATTTTCTCATATCAAAAAAGAGGGAACGTCAAACAGACAAGGAAAAGGCGTCCTGATCCGGGCGCCTTATATGACTAAAAATATTATTTTTTAATCACCTGTACACCGTCTTCGGTTGCATAAAGGATCACATCCGCTCCGCGACGGGCGAAAAGTCCTACGGTAACCACTCCGGGAATGGCATTGATTTTATCTTCAAGCGCCACAGGATCATCAATGGTCAAACCGTGAACATCCACGATTTCACAACCGTTGTCCGTAATGCAATTCTTGCGCAAGACCGGATCTCCGCCTAAAGTTCTCAGGGTACGAATAACCTGCTCGCGAGCCATAGGTATAACCTCAACTGGCAAAGGGAACTTTCCCAATACTTTCACCAGCTTAGATTTATCTACAATCAATACGAATTTTTTAGCCATTGAAGTTAGGATCTTCTCACGAGTAAGACATGCTCCGCCGCCTTTAATCATGTGAAAATCAGGATCAACTTCGTCGGCACCGTCGATATATACATCGTATCCTGGTACCGTATTGGGATCGAGAACCTTAATACCGCGTTCTTCAAGCAATGCAGTAGTCTTATTGGAACTGGATACAGCAGCAGGTACTCTCACATGATTTAATCCTATCTGCTCGATGAATTTAACCACTGTAGAGCCGCTGCCAACTCCCAAGACCCCGTCTTTGGGGATATATTTCAAAGCCTCTTTGGCCACCATTACCTTAAGTTCATCTTGGGTCATAATTCGTTCTAACCTCTTTACCCTTTGACCTTTTTAAAGCATCATCATCTTTAAAAAAAAGGTCAATAAATTCTCAGCTTATTTTAAAATCACCTTGGCAAAACGACGTTTACCTACCTGCCAAATTCCCGAGCATGCCTCAGCTTTGGGATTTTCTATCACTTTACCGTCACACTTTACGGCATGCTGTTTAATCATGCGAATGCCGTCTGACGTAGTAGATACTAAGCCAGCCTCTTTAAGCAGATTAGGTATGGCTTTTACCTCCATGGTAAATTCAGGAATATCATCAGGCAATGCACCCTTTTGGAACTGGCTCTTAAAACCCTCTACGGCTGCGTCGGCCTCCTGAACACTGTGGAAACGCGCTACGATTTCATGACCTAATTCAATCTTGGCGTCGCGAGGATTCTTTAAACCGTCCGCACAGGATTTCTTCAAAGCGTCGATCTCATCGCTGCTCTTTTCTGACAACAAGGTGTAATAATTCCACATCAGTTCATCAGATATGGACATGATCTTACCGAACATTTCTTTGGGAGCCTCGGTTACACCTATATAGTTGCCTTTGGACTTTGACATTTTGACAACACCGTCTAAGCCTACTAACAAAGGCATCATGAGTACGCATTGAGGCTCCATGCCTGCATCTTTTTGCAATTCACGTCCCATGAGCAAATTGAATTTCTGATCGGTACCACCAAGTTCGACGTCAGCCTTAATGGCAACACTGTCATATCCCTGAAACAAAGGATAAAGAAATTCATGTATGGCTATAGGCTGGCGTGAGGCAAAACGCTTTGAGAAATCATCACGCTCAAGCATACGTGCTACGGTAAGTTTGGATGCCAAACGTATGCTGCCCGCAGCCCCTAATTTTTCACACCATTCTGAGTTGTAGCGAATTTCAGTAAGTTCAGGATCCAAGATCTTGAATACCTGATCCTTGTAGGTTTTGGCATTCTCTTCGATTTTTTCACGAGGGAGCTCAGGACGAGTCGCATTTTTTCCGGACGGATCGCCTATTGACGCCGTAAAATCACCTATGATCAGGACGATCTTATGACCAAGTTTCTGGAAAGTACGTAACTTATTCAATATAACGGTATGTCCCAAATGGATATCAGGAGCCGTAGGATCCATACCAAGCTTAATCGTAAGCTGTCTGCCGCTTTCTAGTTTTTTCTTAAGCTCATCAAGCGGAATGATCTCCTCTGCGCCGCGTGCTATTTCGCGCAACGCGCTCTCAATATCTGCCATCTGGTATCTCCGTATTAGTAAATCAAAATACAATTGACGTGAAGCGTCATGCGTCTTTAATTGGTATGATCACAAGATTATCGCATAAGAAGCTCTGCTCTGCATCAACGCCTGTCTTTACAAAACCGGAGGCTATTATCATGCATTCTGTAAAAAAAGATTATTTTATAGGTCTTATGTCCGGTACCAGCATTGATGCCATGGACGGATGTCTAGCAGATTTTACCGGCGGAAAATGCCAAACCTTGGCTACAGCAAGCCTTGCTTTCTCTCCTGAAGAAAAAAGGATACTCAACGAACTATGTCGATGCAGTAATAACGAACTTGAAAAAATGCAGACTGCCGGCATTATGCTGGCCGAAATTCAGGCAAAGGTCGTAAACGATCTTCTGCATAAAAGTTCACTTTCGCAGGAAAAAATTATTGCAATTGGATCTCACGGTCAAACTGTCAGACATTGTCCTGAGCAAGGTTTTTCCGTGCAATTAAATTCTCCTTCAAAACTTGCTTATTTAACCGGGATCGACGTAATAAGCGATTTTCGCGCAGCTGATCTCAGTGCAGGAGGTGAAGGAGCACCGCTTACTCCTGCTTTTAATGCCGGATTTTTTCATCGTGATAAACAAGCATGTTTGATCCTGAATTTAGGCGGGATAGCCAACCTCACGGCTATTTCTGAAGAAGGCTCCTTACTCTGCGGTTTTGACACCGGTCCTGCCGATACCCTTCTTGACTTGTGTGCAAGAAACTATTTAGCGCTTCCTTATGATCTCAATGCCCAATGTGCAAAGACAGGCAGGGTTCAGGAAAAATTGCTAAATCGTTGGCTTGCCCATCC
>CALBLB010000217.1 GCA_937896115.1 uncultured Succinatimonas sp. | reverse complement strand
GGGAATGCTCTTTGCCTTCCTGCTCTCCTGGGGCAATTTCCCGCTGTCGCTGTATACCACCGGAATAGACAACACCGTACCTAAATGGCTGTTCTCGAAAATGGCTGCAGGTTACACTCCAATGGTACCTACTTTAGGAACTTTATCTACTCTGGCCGCAGCCGGAGTGATGATCGCAGGAGGTCTCATCGTATTCTTGATAAAGAAGGGGCGTGAGCATGCTCATGCTTAAATGAAGGGATCGGCATTTAGTAGCACCAGAGCAGAAAGTGCAAAGGTACTCTCTGTAATGAGACTTTGAATCAAAACAGGATAGTCGCATCGTTACCCGGTGAACATTGACAGTTTCGTATGCTGATCTCAAAGCGGCTTTGAAATTTTACCCTTGGATGATCGCACGACGCTTTTTTCAGACTGGCAACTGCTTTTAAATTACAGTACCTGCCCTTTTTAAGATGAAGATTTAGCGCCCGAGCCTGACCAAAAGTCAGGCTCGGACGCTCTTTCATCAAAGAAAAATGAGTTAAAATCAAAAGATAGGATTTTAAGGAGCCCACGGTATGCAAGTTAAAAAGAAAGACAAGCTGAGTAAAGCAGAGCGTCACACCCTGATCCGCAATAAATTAAAAAGTTATCCTGCGATCAGGGTTTCAGAACTTGCAACTGATATTTCCGTATCCACTGAAACCATAAGACGCGATCTTGCAGAGCTTGAAGAAGCTGGTCTTATTCATCGTACCTACGGAGGAGCCTCCCGTCCTTTGGAAACAGAGCCCGGATATAACGAGCGCGATCAGCTTTTCTCTCACCAAAGAGAAGCTATTGCCAAACAAGTGGCAACGGAGATTAAAGACGGCGAAGTAGTGATAATAGGAAGCGGCTCAACTACCGTATACATCTTGCAGCAAGACGCAAGAATCTTACTGCTTTTACCGATTCGCCGGTTATTGCCTCAGAGCTTGCTCAGAATCCCACCTTTAAAGTACATCTTTTACCCGGGCTCTTTAACGAGATCGAAAAATGTGTATACGGTCCTGAAACTGTGAATTATTTAAACAGGATCTATGCAAATCACGTGATCTTAGGTGCAAGCGGATTAACTGCAGACGGTGTGTCAAATGCCGATCCTGAGATCGCTGAAACTTACCGTGCCATGGTACACAGGGGGACTGATACCATTATTGTTGCCGATCACTCAAAAATAGACAAAACAGCAGTCTCAATCTATGCCGAATGGGGAGAGATCTCCGAATTGGTTACAGATGTTGAGCCTGCTGATGAAGAGTTAATGAGTGCTTTAAAGTTATCAAAAACTAACATCAAACTGACAATATACTAGTCTAGTTTTCTGATCATTTTCATTTTAAAGTTTTTTCTAAAAACAAATCAATTAATAGACTTCATCGGAAGTACGTGTAAAAAAAGGAATAATTATTACAGATGCCTTTAATCTCTTTAATTCTTCTATTACATTTTTTGAAATAAGAGAACTCCGTCCACACGCACTGTTTATTCTCCTTCTGTAAACATCTGACACAGAAATAATTAACATTTTTGAGAGACTTTCGACAAAGCTGTTACCTAAGACATACACTTTAATAGCATTTTTTATACTTTTATTGTGTAAGTCAATGTTTGCGTTACAGTGTTTATCAAATTTAATTTCAATATTTTCTTGATAACTTTTACTTAATGAATAAATTTTGTATTCATGAGGTTTAAAGTAATTATTATCTCTTTCCGCCTGACTGTTACCAAATACACTAGCAAATGTTTCGCCATAAATTCTGGTTGACCAACCTTCATTTGATTTTGTAAAAAATTCTCCTGAAGCAATGTTTAGATTTCGTGACTCATATTCTATAGTTTTGAATTTTAAAATCTTTGAAAGATAGTCAACTACTAA
This sequence comes from uncultured Succinatimonas sp., assembly GCA_937896115.1. GTDB lineage: Bacteria > Pseudomonadota > Gammaproteobacteria > Enterobacterales > Succinivibrionaceae > Succinivibrio. Next base: position 212 of record CALBLB010000217.1, on the reverse strand, counting down.
TTTATTACCATATTCAGTTACATGATGTTCATCTGCAAAATAAATTAAATCCTTATCTTGTTTGTGCTTTAAAAATATTTCTTTTAAATTAATAATTTTGACTCTATTACCTAATTCTTTTTCAAATACTTTTTGAGCATAATCAGAAAAAATTTGTTCTTGCATTTTATACTTTTGGTTGATTATTTCTACTTTTTGCGGATATATTGCTG
>CALBLB010000216.1 GCA_937896115.1 uncultured Succinatimonas sp. | reverse complement strand
AGTAGTGATGACGGGTTGTCTTAAAGTTGCCAAAAACAGCATTTTTACCGGTGTAAACAATGCGATTACCAATTCAGTACTCGATACTCAGATCCAATTTTCTTCGATCATAGGTTTTAACAAGCAGGAAACCGTCAAACTGCTTAACGATTACGGTTTAACCAAATATTTACCCTTGGTAAGAAATAACTATGACGGATACAAATTTTTTCATGACGATATTTTCTGCCCTTGGGACGTGCTTAATTTTGTTGCCAAAAATTATCTCCATGTGCAAAACCGTACCGAGCAATACATCAGAGCAGAAAACTTTTGGAATAACAGCACTTCATCCAATGCTCTTAAAGGTTACGTCAATTACTTAAGCAGTAATGTTAATACACAGCTTCAGGATCTGGTAGACGGAAAAAACATAGAAGTTGCAGTAAATGACGCCATGAACTATGACGATCTCAGATGGCATCACCCTGAAGACTTCTTCTCGTTGCTTATACACACGGGATATCTTACCTGTCTTGGTTTTACCCCCGATGGAAAATATCTCTTAAGAATTCCTAACAAAGAGATCCTTGAATGTTTCAAAAAAAATATTCAAGATAACTTCGACGACACTGTAGTAAGCGGTCACGAAAACAAAGCAGTAAAAATCGCCGCATCTTTTTTAAACGGTGATGCGGAAACTGCTGAAAATGAACTTTCACTGCTTTTACAGTCATATATATCCATTCGAGACTTTGCCTCAAAATCAAAAAAGGAAAATCTGTATCAAGGATTTCTGTCAGGGATACTGGCAAATTGCGGATCTTTCATCAGTGAGTATCGTTCAAACTCTGAAGCCGGTGACGGTTATTTGGATTTTTCGTTTAAAGATCAAAACGGCAAATTTGCATGCGTAATGGAAATCAAATATTGCCCGAAAAGTGCACAAATGGAAAATGAAATGCAACAAGCCATGACTCAGATAAATTCCAAAAGATACGCACAAAACTTAATTGATGACTTATCAGTAAAAAGTGTTTTAGCATATGCTTTGGTTTTTTCAGGAAAATATTGCAGGATCAAAAAGCAAAAACTCAAGTAACTACAATTTAGTCCATTGCAGTTATATCTGTATGAACAAATAGATTATCTGATCATATGCTTCAGCTTAGAGTACTTTTGATGCTGTGGTAAAATCAGTGAGACTAAGGAGTCAAACATGCTGATCGCCACTCATGACGGCACCTTTCATGCCGACGAAACCACGGCTTGTGCCGTGATCACTTATCTTTTTGATAACGCCAAGATCATAAGAACCCGCAATATAGAACTTATGGAAGAAGCCGATCTCATCATCGACGTCTCCTTAAAAAACGACGAACGTCATTTCGATCATCACTCAAAACTTTTTACCAGAACCAGAAAAAACGGAATACGTTACGCCACGGCAGGACTCATGTGGGAAAAATTCGGACAGGAATTTTTAACCAAGGTAGCTTTGCAACATCTGTCATTTCATCCGTCAAAACAGGTCTTTGAACAGGCTTTTTTTCGCATAGATCGTGAATTTATGGAAATGGTTGACCTCAATGATAACGGTCAGCTTACAGCTTACGCAGCAGATCTTGCGCAGGCATCTACAGACGGTGAAAGAGCAGTACGTGACCGCCTGACCGAATTCTATCAAAACAGTCCCGACATTCCTTATATAGTTGCCATGCAAAACCTGCCTTTGGCTAAAGGTGATGCTCAGGATAAGGCTTTTGCCGCAACCGTAAAAATGCTCAAGCAGATCCTGGTTCCCTGCGCCATCAATGCTTTACAAACAGAATCTGGTATAGAACAAGTGTTAAAAATATATGATCAGGGAAAAATTCTGGTAATGCATGATCGTCTTCCCTGGACTCAGGCAGTATTGCAACATCCTGAGCGTTTTAAGGATTGTCTTTTGGCGGTATACCCTGACAGATCCGGAAGATGGCGGGTACAATCATTACCGGTTTCCAAGGCCCTGCGTTTTTGCAATCGTCTCAGCGCTCCTGAAAAATGGCGCGGACTTGACGGTGCCAAATTGGATGAGGCTGCCAATCTTAATAATTTAAGCTTCATTCACCGTTCAGGCTTTACCGGCGGAGCGGAAAATTACGACGCAGCCATGCTTTTGGCACAAAAATGGCTTGAAGAAGGGGAAGCCTGGGTACCTGCTTAATCCCATTAAAAAAGGTTGTTAACCTTTTAGGCGGCATTGTGATTTTTTAGATACAAGCCGCCTGATATCTGACAGTCAGCTTGTTCGGACACCGAAAATTACAACACCTTTGTCAAAGCCGTGTTCTTTATTTAACTCTGATCAGAGCCTTACCCTCGTTACTCCTTGCGCGCAAAAAACTAACCTTACGCAGTTTGCCTTCAGGACCTTTATCCTGATCGCACAAAAAGCTTCTGTCACTTACCTCGAGTAAAACCGATCCTTCACCGCCTTCTATTTTTTTTCCGTTTGAAAATTCCGCATAAATATAATAAAGGCTGTTATCCGTATTGAGTTCAAGCTTTTTATTCTGATGCTTGTGCACGTTAAACCAGCCTTCGCTCATCCACACATTTTTATCTTTATCAAGATAGGAAAAAGCCATGGCGGCATCTGCATCGGTCTGATTGTCAACGGTAATTTCTAAAGCATCGGCTTTTAACGTTGCCAAACACATGATGGCGATAAGAAATTTCGGCAAATTTACCCAACATTTTCTATTTATGCTTTTTATTAACAAAGACACTGATAATTTTTTGAAAAAATTATTTTTTCTCCAAAAAGACGAGCAAGGCTTTAACCGATTTATCAAACTTTGATGATGGGAATTTTCCTGTATACCATTTTTCTTCTTCATGATGCTGTGCCTTTTAAACACCGTGCTGACTAAGCTTGGAAGAATCCTGAGCCGCCATCACCGTCATTTTTATTGCGCTTGTCATCCGTTACCTCAGACTGAGGTTTAGAGGCAACATTGTTTTGAGAAACTGTATCGTCATGCTCCTCGGGATCGGTATTCTGAGGATTTTTATATTCTTGAATACCGGTATATTTCTTTTTAAAAGCTTCAAGTCCCGATATTTCCAGCTCTTTACGAAAAGCCCTGGAGAAGACGCCGACATAAAGAAGCGGCAGGATCAACATTACGGTGTAAGACACCGGAAGATAGATAAAAAACTGCGCCAGGACCAATAATGCCACCACGGTATTGGCATAAGCGCACAATCTTAAAGTTGCTACAAAGGTCAGCTTGATCCTGAATACGAATAATATGAGGAAACGACCTATGCAGGCTGAAAGCAAGGCATTTCCTGCAAGCAGAATAAAAAACCACATCACGATCACTGACCACACGGTTCTTGCCGAAGCTCCGAGCACTTCATCCACCGCCTGAGCCGCCTGTACTGGCTTGAATTCAGAGCCGGTTTCGAATAATCCCTTATACTCGATCACGGCATCCCCTTTTTCGGTATGAACTTTCACGTGATCTGCTAAAAATTCTACCGGAGCATCGACAGCCTGCCCTTCTAAAATCTTACCTTCGGTATTGAACACCACCGCAGGATAACCTTTGGAACTTAAAATAAGTTTATAGCCTTCACTTTCATTGTCAGGGGATAAAATTCCGTTACTATCCAAATAAGCTGCCGGAAGTTGCGCCACTAAACTTGGTAACTCAAGTGATTTGAAAAATTGCAAAACTCCCATCGAACGCCAACAGGCAGGAAAGGCGAAGAGAAAGCTTATAAGCAAAAGATAAAGAAAGCCGGTGCCGCGCATTCTCAGGAGAACCTGAAAATAAAAATCCTTTGAACACAGGGCTTTTAACGGATAAGTGAAGACTTTGAGTAAATTTTCTTTGCTAAAACGCTGCATGCATGTTCTCCTTGATTCTCAAAGTCTAGCACATGCATGCGTTTTTTAAGTTGTTTCCTAAACACAAAGCAAAAATCAATTTTCCGTTTTTACTTTTCCCAAAGAAGATGAATGCCAAATCCCGCAAAATTTTGTTTAAAGTACGCGGCGATGATATTGCCGTCTGGATCTCTTGAAACCGTATCTTCGATAAATTCGATGTGGCGGCGCTTAAAATAAAGATATGCTCTGGTGGCATCGGCACAACCTAAAGCCACATGACCGTGTTCGTAATAAAAAGGCGAGTACATGATTTCAAACATAGAGCCGGCAAAAGCACTCTTCTTGCCTTCGCGCACTCCTAAGTGCAACAGCGAAGCCAGCATATTCGCATTATTCAAACTTTCCTCGTGAGAATCAGTATTAATCCCCACATGCGCAAGGTGTAATTTAAAAAACGACATTAGCTTTTTTTGCACGCAAACGGACAAATCTTCATGTTCTTGCCTTAATTCATCAAGAGAAAACACACAGGCAGCGATCTCATGCCTTGCAAGATGAGATGACAAGCTTTCATTTAACTTCCTTCCCGACATCACAATTTGCATAAATTTTCCCCAAGAGTTGATCGTCTCCTGTATTTCAAGCTCTTTACCAACCTCAATATGAGCCATCTTAAGCCCCATAAAGCAAGCTTGGTTTGCCTGTACTCCATTCTCAATTGACGGGATCGGCAATATCCCCTGTTCACATACTCTGATACAGGCTTGCTCATCAAAATCATCAAAGATGATGAAACTGATACCGTATAAATACAGCTGTTGCAATTGGGCATCACCGAATTTACCTTTTATTCCCAGCATCAATTCAGGATATGCTTCATGCAGTTGATACAGGCTCTTTAAATCACCTGCTTTCACATTGCTTATAAGCATGATTGGCAAATCATTTTTCAAAAGACTTTCAGCTTCGGTTTTAAGTTCTTGTTCTGAAAAATCTACATTGGGGATCATGCCAAATTGCGCTATTTTTTCAGGAAATTCAGACAAAAAATCGCTCATAAACTTTCACCTGTCATAGTTTAAAAACTCAGCACTTCTACAGACTTTTTAAATGCGTTTGCAGTCCCGAAAGCTCCGGCTTTGGTCACCAGATATTTTCCTTTCTCTTTGCCGCTTGTGATCATGCTCAAAGGGATCCCCGCTTCAACTTCTTTTAAAATCTGAAAAGATCCTGCATCTATGGCATTGCAAGCATGTACGGCTGTATCTCCGCCCGTCATTACCATGGCATCAAAATAAGGTGACAAGATCTTTGCCAAGGCAGCCATATATTCAGCAGTGCGTTCTCCTGCTTCAAAAAAAGAAATAGCCAGGTTTTTTGCTGTCTCCGCACTTTTCTCGACATCAGAGGCTTCATAGGCTGCACAAACCTGTAAAACATCATGATCATTAAGTTGTTTTAAGATCTTTACGGCATCCACTTTTGCCGTACTCGCAGGATCTTCCACTACCTCCGCAGCATTTGCTTTGAAGGTAAAACAGCGCCCCTCACGCTCCAATACCTTTACCTGATCACGCGTGATTTCTGAAATGGAGCCTGCCAGCACCAATATTTTTTGAGCTGATACTTTTTGAACCTGACTACTCTTACTTTTTTCAAAGTACTTGCCCAAACAAGCCGCAAGCCCTGCCGATCCAGCAAACAAAACCTTAAACTGCTGCGATCTCAATTTGAGCCCTGCACTGCAGATCATGTCCAAATGCTCTTCTTTGGTAACATCGCAAATAACTACTTGAATGTCTTGTGAAATAAACTCACGTACAGCTTCTGCTAATGCCTGCTCGCCTTTATTCAGGATGTCTGCATCGAGTACCGCGCACTTTAATGAACTTTCCTTAGCGATGATTTTGGGTATATACGATTCGGTAATGGGACTTTTGGGAATGGAAGCCAACTCAGTACGAGCGATCTCAACTCCGTGCATATACATGATCCCGTGTAAGGTGGTACGACCGGCCTTAACAAATGCAGGAGCGAATAACACCAAATTGCTGTTACTTGCCTTAAATGCAGCCTCCAACTCTGCCCCTACATGACCTCTTAGAGTGGAATCGGTTTTTTTGTAAAAAAGCACATCCTTATTTAGGGCAGAAACCTTCTTCACCGCATCAAAAACTCTTGCATAGGCTTCATCTTTTAAAATATCCCTGCTTTCGGTATCAAAGACTTGTACATCTCCTGCATTATGTAAATCATCTGGTTTCAAGGATAACATCACCCTTGAATC
>CALBLB010000215.1 GCA_937896115.1 uncultured Succinatimonas sp. | reverse complement strand
GCTTTCTCTTTATAATCTAGTACTTTATATTGTTTAATTAATTTATCTTTTGGGTACCACGGATTAAAATTATAATCAACATCTAAAATAAATTGATTTTGCACAAAATCTATAATTTTTTTCTTTAAAATACTTTGTTCTAATCTCAAAATATAAACAAACAAAGTATCATTTTTTTTATGAGACGAGTCAAATAAATTTAAATAATTTTGTTTATTTAACAAAAAAACAGGATCAATTACATTCGCAATTTTACATTCAGTAATTTTATTTTCAAGAAAATCTCTGATACTTTTTTCTCTAACTGACACACCATCGAATCTTTTAATTAATTCTTTTGCTTTATTAAAATACTTATTCTGTCCAAAGTTAAAGTTTCCACTAGATGCAGCGTAAGCTATTTTTTTCTTATTAGAAAAAGCCCAATCAAGATAGTAACAATACTTAGCCCCCTTCCCAACAACATCATAATTCCATACAACATCACTTCCTAGCACAAAACAATCGCAATTTCTGTTAAAAAAAACGAAATCCTCTTGACGTTTTGTATTAATAAATACATTACAATGCGACCAAATAAACTTCATAGCAATCGAATTAGGATCATCAAAATGTTTGGCAACATCCTTAAATAAATTATTTGGCCTTGGAAGAAAAACGACATCAAAGCCGTTATTTCTTAAAAAGGAATAAAGTGCATAATATGTTAAGATTGATCCATAATTAATACCAAACCACAATCCAACAATTCCAATATCATATTTATGATTTAATGAATTATCGACCAATTCATTAAATCTTTTTAAATCAAAAGAACTAAAAAAATGCTTTCTTCCAGGATGATTACGAAATGGTCTTAAAATTGTCTTATTTATTTCAGTAACATGAGATAAATCCTCTAATTCAAAATAATCGAATTTTTCTCTCAACTGTTCAATATATTGTTTACCCTTATTTGAATTAACCAGAACAAAAGAGGTACCTTTTTTATCGAAGTCTTGATGAAATTTATTAACTCCCCAGAAATCCCCGCAAGAAAAATCCCCTTGTCTAGGTAATCTTGCATATGGACAAACACCGCAACTTTTTCTTTGCAAGAGACAAGGATTAAATCCTTTCATAAAGAAATTTTGTAGACCGAAATTTTTAGATGATTGATCCTTAAAAGATATAGCTAATGAGGCAAACCATGACGTTTTTTTATCTCTAAATGCTATATCCTTAACATCAGAAATCTTAATTTCATTATCTTCTAGAAATTTTCTTAAAACTTTACTGCTTGAAACACCGTGACAAACTAGATCTACTGTGATTAATTTTGAAACATCAAGATTTCCAAGATAAGACTTAAGACCGGCTACCTGGCATGGTGTACCGACAAAAAGAGCATATTGATTGTCTTTAAGTCTAGTCTTAACTTTTTTGTATACACCTGCTACATTACTCTGAACATATTTGCTTCCTCTAAATTTTTCAAACATTTTAGGATCATGTTCTTCAACATGTATCGCTTCAAAAGCCTCATTCCAAATAACGCCATATACGTATACAGAGTTTTGTTTTGCAAGGAATTCTTCCAAAACTGGCACAAAACCGCCGGATGACGATTTTTTCCTAATTTCATCATTTGCTTTGACGCAATAACACTCTGGATCACTAAAATTATCAGATACTTGTTGATTTAAAACAGGGCATTTTTTCTCACAGATCCCACACTTCCCTTTTTTATATAAATCACACTGACTAAAATTTATCTTTGGGTATAAAAAGCCATCAGGATCATATTCCATCTGTATACAATGTTTAGGGCATAACTCTGCACATACGGAACATCCGGTACAATGATTGTTGTCTGCTAAAATAGGCTTTCTAGTGACATTTTGTTTTATAAAAGGAATTTTCATAATAAAGCACTCGATTCAAGAGAAGAACTAATAATTAAATCCATATCAAAGTATTTAAATAGTCCCAATCTTCCGCCAAAATGCACATTTTTATTTTTCTGTGCTAATAACTGATATTTATTTAGTAGTTCTAAAGACTCTTGATTGTTTACCGGATAAAAAGGCTCACATCCTACTTTCCATTCAGATGAATATTCTCGGCTGACTACAGTTTTATCTTGTTCACCGAAGGCAAAGTGTTTATGTTCAATGACTCTGGTATAAGGCACGTCTTTTTCGGTGTAATTAACTACGGCAACACCTTGATAATTTTTTTGATTTAATACTTCAGTTTCCAGCCTTATGCTGCGATATGGTAAAGCACCGTAACAATAGTCAAAATAAGAGTCTATGCCGCCGGTATAAACGGTTTGATTGGCAATGTTATTGAACCTTTCTCTGTTCTCAAGAAAATCACAATTCAGTTCAACATCGATGCCGTCAAGCATGCTTTCAAATAACTTGGTGTAACCTTCAACAGGTATGCCTTGATATCTGGCATTAAAATAATTGTTATCAAAGGTTAATCTGAGAGGTAAACGCTTAATTATGAACGCCGGAAGCTCTGTACACTTACGTCCCCATTGCTTTTCCGTATAACCTTTGATTAAGGTGTTATAGATATCTTCACCTACCAGTTTTAGTGCCTGCTCTTCAAGGTTCTTAGGCTCGATGTCGGCATACTTACCACGCTGCTCTTCAAGTTTCTTCTGTGCATCTGCAGGGGTAGTCACTCCCCAGAGTTCATTGAAGGTGTTCATGTTAAAAGGCAAGTTGTACACTTTCCCCTTATACGAGGCTATGGGTGAATTTACGAAATTATTAAATTCACCAAACTGTGTAATGAACTCCCATACTTGCTTGTTGTTGGTATGAAAAATATGAGGTCCGTATTTGTGGACTTGAATGCCTTCAATGTCTTCGGTGTAACAATTTCCGCCTATATGGTTTCTTTTATCTATAACCAGAACATTCTTGCCTTGCTTTTTCTTTTGATAAGCAAAGACAGCACCGTATAATCCTGCACCTACTACCAAATAATCATATTTAGACATGTTTTTACTCCTTACCTTCTTTGAAAACTTTGCGCCAGTATTCTTCAGAGGTTAAATAATCGCTTAATCTGTCAAATGACTCCTGGGTCTTCTTAAAATTCTTGAAAACCAGATAGGCAACTTTAAAATCTCTTAATAACCCTGCGATGATTTTTTTCTTACTGTATTTGGCAATTGAATAAGTATTGGCCTCGTCATTGAAGTAAATCACCTGACGATAGCGGTACAAATCGCGCAAAGAAGGGTAAATTGATTTTCTCCAGAAAATCTGTTTTTTAAAGAAAAGGTCGGGTAAAAACAGTCCATTAAAACTTAAATGGCGAATAGCTCTTTGGATGCTGTTCTCGCGTCTGCCTGAAACACTGTGATGGACTTTTAAGTCTAAATTACTTGATATAGGCTCATATTTTTCATCATCTGAATAAACTTTTTTTAATTCTGTTCTAAACCTTTTACCATCAGGATCATCTTTAAAATATTCAGCTCCGTAATTAAACACATCATATACAGCTTTGTATATTCCGCGAGATTGAGAGTATTGAAGACGTAACAAGGTACTATGACTATCTCTTCTGAAGTTCCTAATTACAGATCCTCTGGATGCTTCCTTCAAAATTAATGCTTGCGAAATATACGATCGTGTTGAAAGGTAGAATGTAGTCTTGTTATCTTTATTTAAGAAGCTGTCGATTTTGGTGCTTACACCGAGCAGAGTGATAATGTTTAATTTGTTATGCAGAGAAAATAAAGTATCATCACCTCTTACAAAGAAAGGAAAAGCCAAATGCTCTATTCCGGAAATAGCAAATGCAAAGAAACACCACGCTCCGTAATTAGGTTTCTCCAAAGGATCATCTAATTCAAGAAGTTCCGGAATGGCTATTGCGTTCCGTCCACCGTTGATAGGTGCTATTTGTCCTCTGCGATAATACCCGCCGGCTTCATGTACAACCCATTCGTGATCTTGATGAAATAATATTCCGGCTATAGCTGTCTTCTGACTTCCTTGATAATAAGAATAAAAGGCAAAGACTCGCTTGATGCTTTCTGCAGATGAGGCGGCATCATCATCCATGAATAAACAGTGGGTAAAGCCGCGATCCTTTGCTTCAAGTAGACCTCTAGTAAATCCGCCGGATCCTCCGGTATTACGATTTTTAATCAGGATGGTTCGCGCACCGACTTCTGCTTGTTTAAGGTTTTGCGAGTTGTCTGAGATGATTAAGGAAATATTTTTATAATCAGGATCTGACAACAACTCTTTATTTAATTCACTTGCAGCCGCGATCACCTGTTTTTGACGATTAAAATGAGTTATGCATACGGCAAGCTTAACGTCAGTATTGGGAACTTGTGAGGTACTGAAGAAACCTCCGCTCAACTTGGTATCAGTAAGCGCTCCTACAGCAAAAAAAAGTAATCCCGGCTCGCACTCATTCCAAAAAGGTAGATCAAGCTCCACTCCTTGCTCGGTAAGCTCAACTTCTTGTTCATACAAGAATTTTTCGGTGATAAATTTCCTGCTTAATCTGAACTGTACGGTAACGCGACCGCTACCTTTTAAAGTAAGGTGTAAATCGGCTAAATGACACTGTTCTTTCCAACGTCTTACTTGAAGGGCGTTATAAAAAGTAAGGAAACTGATTTCATTGCCTTTATTTATATAAAGCTCTCCGGTTGCTCGTTTGGCTAAAGCTTTTCCTCTGCAGTACATTTCCCAGGCTTCATGAGTTTCACTTTTAGGGAGCAATATATTTTGTATGATCATAGTTTTCTCTGTTTTTTGTTTTTATCTATTTAAAGTTTTTTAAATAAAACATCATCATTTTTTTATGATTGATGATTAAATAAGCGTAAATTTTTTTTCTTAAATTCTTAATTAAACTTAATGGATATGTCTTACTTCTTGTTTTCCATTCCATCGACCATTTATCCATAAACTCTTTGGCAAGCTGTTTGTTTAAGCGTTTAAAATTCCATTTGTAGCGGTAAAACTGCAGCAAATATAAAAGCTCTGAGAATTCATCAAGACGCCTGGCTTTTTTAACTGCTTGAAAACACTCTTCACATTCGGCGATTACGGCAAAGGCGTTTTTACAATCAGAACTAATGGAATTAGAGTCGTGAATGCGGTAGTGATAAACAGGAGTATCGATAAGCATTACTTTTTTTGAAAAAAGCATGCTTTTAAAACTAAAAGAGGTATCTTGAAACGCAGCTCCCGGAGTTGGCAGAAAATGCACATCGTTTGCAATCAACCTCTGTCTTCTGTAAAGACAACACCAAATCGCCGGCTCACAAAAAAAGGGAGTTTTGTCGGTAGCAGGTTCGATTACTTGTCCGCTTATTCGATAATTCTTTCTTTTATCGGCTCCGGAGCTTTTTTCAAAGAAATAACTGCCGCGTACTAAGTCAAGCTCAAACTGCTCTGCCTTGTTTATGAGGAGCTCATACATCTGAGGCTCTATCCAGTCATCAGATTCAACTATCCCCAGATATTTACCGCTGGCCTTAGCCATACCACGGTTCATGGAATCACCGTAACCGGTGTTCTTTTTACGTAACAACTTAAAACGGCGGTCTTTTTCTACAAACTCATCGATGATTGCTGAGGTTCCGTCAGTGGATCCGTCATCTATGATGATCACTTCAAAATCTTTAAAACTCTGCTCTTGTATTGAAGACAAACATTGCCTCACGTAGCGCACTACGTTGTAACAAGGTACAAGGATCGACAGCAGAGCCATTACTTGTGTTCCGTCTTTAAAAAGATTTCAAAGGCTCGTTCAGGAGAGAGCGCCAGATATGAGGACACTTTGGAGGCCAATTCCAAAGTAAAAGGCTTGGTCGAAGACTTGCTCAGCCTTGAATATAAAGCGGCGTCGTTAACCCCTACACCGCTGGCAAGTTGACCTATGGTCAGCCCCTTTTTGATGATCTCCGACTTGAGCAAATTTTTGTTCATTTACGATCCGAACTTTGTGTCTATATTTCAAACGCCACTGCAGATCGTCTCATTAATGCGTAAAAAAAAAAATGCTTATCTTGTCAGAATAGTGCAATTTTTTGATCTAACGTTAAATTTTGTTGTGTAGCAGGAACTTTTTAAATGTTTTGAATAAACTTTTGGCGGGATCTTTAAAAAAACAGAGACAGTCAGGGCTTTACACAGCCTGCTTAATTTTGGGGAAATCAGCCTAAATCACGAGTTTTGTTATATGATTAAGCTATAGGTCATCAGGTACTTTTGATGAAGTGCTTATACGTGACTTTCTTTGTTGATTAAGAGGATCCCCATGACACTTCAGCATCTGCGTTATGTCTTAGCCGTTGCAGAATTCGGTACCATGAACCGCGCTTCAGAGCGTTTAAATGTGGCTCAACCTTCACTCTCCACCGCCATACGTTCTTTGGAGGAAGAGCTTGGCATCAAGATCTTCAAACGCACGGCCCGCGGGGTGACGCTTACTGAAAACGGCGAAGAATTCATGGTCTATGCCCGCCAGCTCTACAACGAGTATCTGGGGATCATGGATAAATACGGCAAAGGCGACGGCGTTCGCAAAAAATTTGCCGTATCCACCCAGCATTACTCTTTTGCCGTCAAATCCTTTGTGGAAATGGTCAAACGCTACAATACCCAGGAATATGATTTCGCCATACGCGAAACCATGACCCGCGAGGTTTTGGACGACGTGGCCAAATTAAAAAGTCAGATTGGACTTATTTACCTTTCAGACTTTAATCAAGTCGCCATTCAAAAGATGTTGCGCGTGCGCGATTTGGTCTTCTATCCTTTGTGCCGTTGTCATACCTATGTTTATCTCTATAAAGGACATCCCCTGCACGACAAAAAGAGTCTTACTCTAAAAGATCTCGCTCCCTACCCCAATCTTTCCTTTGAGCAGGGTGACGGCAGTACCTTGTTTTTGTCAGAGGAGATCTTCTCCACCAACGAATACACAAGACAGATCAAAGTTACCGATCGCGGTACCATGTGCAACCTCTTTATAGGACTTAACGGTTATACCCTGTGCTCCGGAATATTCTGCGAGGAATTAAACGGCAGCGACTATTTTGCCGTCCCCTTCAAAAACGAAGATAAACACAAAAGCGATGTTATGGAGATAGGATTCGTCTTAAAAAAGAACCTTAATCCCAGCAAGCTCACCCTTGAGTATATAGAGCTGATGCGCTCGTATTTAAGCTCCGATCCTCACGCAGAGCTGTGCGACGAAAGTACCGAGCATTTTAAAAAAGCCAAACGCGGTCGCAAGAGTCAGGAAGTTGAAGAAGGCCTCGATCAGCTTGACGAGGAAGACTGATCACAACGAAGACGAAAACTCAGGTTGCCTTCGTCTTCGTTGCTTGTTGTTGCCGTTTTTAAGACTTGCCTCTCCCCATTGCGATGCATAAACGGCACATTTTTTACCAAATCGGCAAAACGCATACTTTTTTTTAAATTCTCCCCGCACCTTTACATATTTCCCCTATAATTTGCCAAAATTTTTAAGGATCCCTAAGTCCTTTTCTCCTGTCTTAACTTACAGGTTTTACCGAGGATTTTTTAATGAACAAAGCTTTAAAAACAGGACTTTTTACCGCACTGGTTTCCTGCGCACTATCTGCCGATGCCGCATCTGATCTGAACATATGGAACTGGAGCGATTATATTGGTGAAAACACGGTCAAAGACTTCGCTGAAAAAACCGGACTTAAAAATACCAATTACGCCGTCTTTGACTCAAATGAAATGGTAGAGGCCAGATTGCTTTCAGGACACTCGGGATTTGACGCGGTAATGCTTACCAGCTATTACGTGCCGCGTCTTGCCAAAGCCGGAGCTTTGCAAAAGATCGATCATAATAAGATCCCTCACTGGAGCTCGCTTGACGAAGTGCGCCTTAAGAAGCTTTCTGAAGTCGATCCCAACAACGATTACGCCTATCCTTATACCGAAATTTCCGTAGGCATAGGTTATAACACCAAAAAAATTAAGGAGATCTTCGGGGAAGACTATAAGGTAGATTCCTGGAGCTTTCTTTTTGACAAGAACAATTCTGCCAAGCTAAAAAAATGCGGGATCGCCGTTTTGGACTCCCCCATCGAGATCATTTCTGCGGCCATGCACTACCTCGGTAAAGATCCTACCTCCGAGCAAAGCGGCGACTATAAAGAGGCCCGTACCCTGTTAACCGATCTGGCCCGTAACGTTTCTTATTTTCATTCATCCCGTTATATCAACGATCTGGCCTCAGGTGAGATCTGCGCCGTGATCGGCTATTCAGGAGACATCTTGCAATCAAGAGCCAGAGCCCAAGCGGCCAAGCAGGATTTTGAAATAGAGTACGTGGTTCCCAAGGAAGGATCACCCATGTGGTTTGACTGCTGGACGGTTCCGGTGGCAGCTGATCACTACGACAATGCCATGAAATGGTTTGACTATCTCATTACCCCAGAGCATGCCGCCGAAATTGCCAACGAGATCCGCTATCCTATGCCGGTAACCAAAGCTATCCCTGATTTTGATGACGAACTGCGCAATAACCCTAGCATCATTCTCTCAGATGAGCTTATGTCCAAGATGTATCTGATGAGACCTACCACCGCCAAGGTTTCGCGCATCACCAATAGGGTATGGAACGCCATGAAGTTGGATTCGGCATCCTCAGACGGTGAGGAAGACGCCAATTCCTGGAATTAGATCCTGAAATTAGAAAATGTCTTAACGGAGCTTAATGCTCCGTTTTCTCCTGCTTAAGATCCAGCAGCCTTAAAGGACAATGTTTAAGATCGCTGCCTGCCAGCGCGGCGATACGTTGCAGGCAAGGCATGCGTTCTAATTGAGCCCGCGCATCATCACAAGCCTTTAAATAAAGCTCGGCTGCCAGCTCTTTTACCGATCCTTTGGGGATCCCGTGTATAGTTTGCAGTGAGATCTCGATATGCCGGTGTTTAAGGGCGGAAAAACGCTCCATCATCCCTTGAGTAAAATTAGGATCCATGGCAAAAAGTCCGAAATTATCACTCATTACCACGATCCAGCGATCGGCAACCGCAGGATCTTCACGCCTTACGCTGGCACACAACGCCGAATACAAGGCACCCTCGCGATAACCTGCGGCAATGAAATCGCAAGCCCAGTCATCACTGCGCGAAGCCTCGTCCATAAAATCGTCAGGACCCAATACCCGCCCGTAATCACCTTTATCAGCCTGCTCGATGCGTTCACGCTCAAGTTGCTGCGCTACCGGCACGTCATCAGCCCTTCCGTCGGGCAATACCGAGATCCCTTCTTTAGGGTTAGCCGTCGCCTCCTCCGGGATCATTTCCTCTTCAGAAAGCATGCCTCTTACCGGAGGTTGCTCATCCTCATCGTCGGGATCATAATCTTCAGGATCTGCCAGACTGGGATCGCTTTCATAAAAGCTGTCATCATCAGACAACGGGATCTCATCATAAGCGGGGACATTCTCTGATCCTTTCTGCTGTTGCAAAGGAGCAGATGTTGCAGAATGATCGTCAGAATTGCTTTTGCCGAAGATCTGAGCTCTTAAAAGATCCCCTACCACATCTTTGGGCGGTTGTTGACTCTGCTCATCAGGCTCTGCTGAGTTTTCTTTATGTAAAGACCGTGCCCAAGCCTGATCTTCTTCAAGGGACGTTCCTAAAGAAACTTTAACCTCATTTACCTCGGTCTCTTCGGCAAAAGGATCTTCCAGCTCCTTAAGCATCATCTGCTGTGGTTCAGCCTTATCTTGATGATGCTCAGTCTCTTTATTTAAAGCATCTTTTCCATCAAGCGGCTGTAAGTTTGCAGCATGTTCCCGATCTGCATAAGGCTCATTGCCGTCTGCTTTTTCACTGACAGAGTCTGCAAAACCGTCCTGTGCTTGGCTGTTGCCCTGTAACGCCAACCCTTCATCAGAGTTGACGGGCAACTCTTCTTTATTTAAGGCTTCAGTTTTTTCCGAAACCTTATCATCAGGAGCATGGTGATCATCGTGCGCCGGCTCCGCGGATTTTTCCGCTAAAGCAGGATCTTTTGGTGCCTGCTGTGCATCCGTCTCATCTTCTGATTGTAATTGCGCCAAAGCAGCCTGCTGCACCCGCAACAGCATCTGCTCATAGCTTTCACCGTCTTGCAAACCTTCGACAAACTGCGGAGCTATGTCCACGCCGTCTGCCTGCAGGGCATTTTCGCTTTGAGATTTAAGCTCAGTTGACGGCATATCGTCTGCAGGGCTTTGCAAAGCAGGATCTTGCCTGATCACCGCAGGCTCTCTTATTCCGGCATCATCCTCGGCATCTGAATTCTTATCTTCCCTTGAGGCCTGGACAAGATCATTTATTTCATTTTGCTCAAGCGATCCTTTAATGCTCTCATCAGCAACCTTACTTTCCGAAGCTTTTACGGCACGCGGCAGGGAATCGCTGCCTCCTCCTGAAAAAGGATCATCAGGATCGCCAAGATCTTCACTTACCTCAAGCTTAGTACCCACATAATCCTGCTTGGCAACCCCGAGTTTAACCGCTTGTGCCGAAACAGATCTGGCCGTAGTACGCGCTGAGGTAAGCTGAAGATCGACCTCATCTGCATTCTTGACACCTTCAATCTGTTCTTCCAAAGCATCGGATGCCTGTTTTAATCTGTCTATATAATTGAATACTTTGGCCGCAAGCGGAAGGTAGCTGTCAGGAAGTATGGCCACGCTCAATGCGTCATCATCGGGCAAAGTTAAGAGGGTATAGTCGGCAGCCTCTTCTTCTTCCTGATGTTTCTTTTTTAAAGCACGGGGATTGGCCATAAG
>CALBLB010000214.1 GCA_937896115.1 uncultured Succinatimonas sp. | reverse complement strand
ATGATACTGCTCTGGCAGCTTCAACCATGGATACAGCCAAAGCCTGTTCAGGAGCACTCGCATGGCTTTTTACCACCACTCCGTTTACCCCTAACAGCAAAGATCCGTTGTATTGCCAGGGAATAAGCCATTCAGGCCATGACATTTTTGCCAGCAAACGCTTAAAAAAAGGACCGTGTGCAAAAATCGAGGCCACGCCTTCTGCAGCCTTTAAGGCAACATTGCCGGTAAAACCGTCGGTTACGATGATGTCAGCATCTCCGCAAAACAAGCGGTTAGCTTCCAGAAAACCTTCAGAAAACAGTCTTTGATCTTTTTCAAGAAGATGACGGGTCTCCTGAACCAGAGCGTTACCTTTTCCCTGCTCCGTTCCTATATTTAAAATAGCGGTACGCGGTTCTTCGTTGTTTAATAATACTTTGGCCGCTGCTGTTCCCAACAGCGCAAAATCATGCAGATCTTGTGGTGAAGAACTGGCATTAGCTCCCATATCCAGCATCAGCGCATAACGCTTGAAACCACCTGCAGGCAAACGCGCACACAAAGCAGGGCGCATAGAACCTATAGTTCCGAGAATATGCCTTGAAAGAGCTACCAACGGTCCGGTACCGCCTGCCGAGACACAGGCATCGGCTTCACCGTTTTTCACGGCTTCCACGGCAAGACGCATGGCAGAACGGGGATATCCTTCAAGTACATTACGAGCTTTTTCATCCTGAGGAATGCATTGAGATGCCTGATGAAAAACAATGCGCTTGCGATCAGCCCTGCTGTGCTCTAATTTTTCTTTAAGTTCCATTGAACCGAAAACCACAAGATTCAATGTAGGATAAAGAGTGAGCGCAAATTCTACGGCCCGCACGATCCCGCCTTTTTGCCACCGCCGGTACCGTCTACAGCCACGGTAATATTTTTTTCTTTTACCAAAATACAAACGGGGTGTTCAGGTTTACCCTAAAACACCCCGCTCCGATGATAAGCTTATCTTAAAAAAGGTTCACGGCAGGATTAGCTGCGCTTCTCCAGAGGCTTTGCAGGCTGAAGATCATACTTCACACCGCGATAGTAACCGTCTGCGGTAACGTTATGACGAAGATGAACTTCTTCAGAAACCTTATCTACAGATAACTGAGCTGCAGTCAGAGCATCGTGAGTACGACGCTTGTCACGGCGTGAACGGGACTGGTGGGTCTGCTGAACGGCCATGTCTAATCTCCTAAATTTCTAGAAATTTGCAGAATTTTCAAAATATTCTGCTGTATACGTATCAATTACAGTCACTCATACGAGTGACTCTAAGCGCATTATTATACACGTATGTATTCCTGTTTTCAAGTAAAACCCTAACGGAAAGGAGCAACCATCTGATAGCTTTGATGATTTTCAAGCCCCCTAACCTCAATTATCTTCACTTTAGCTTTCCCTTAAGTTCTCCAAGCGCGGCAAAAGGGTCGGGTCTTTCGGGAATAGGATCACCGTAAGTCCAGTCGTTACCGGCTTTACAAGCAGGATCCCCTTCTTCATGTTTGGGTGCGTACGGCAACTCCAGAAGCAGACAATCCTCAAGATAGTCCAAAATTCTAAAATCTCCTGAAGGTTCGCATTCGACCAAATCATACTTGTCAGAAAGTTTTAAACTTTCGGCTTTCTTGGCATCGCACGATGAACAGAATTCAGCTTTTATCGAAGTTTCAAACTCACCGCCGCAACGTTCACAACGCAGTAACACTTTTTCACATTCGACAAAACCTTCAATACTGCGCAATCCCTGAGGATCTTTAAAAAATTTGAAAACTGCATGTACCGGTGTGTTTAATTTAAGACAGGCAGTAGCAAAACGCTCAAATTTTTTCTGGTCGATAAGGCAATCGTAACTTTGAGAAAGTGCCACTGCTTTGTCGAAATTGATGATATCGTTAAAATCGCTCATCACTATGATCTCCGTTTTGTCTTGAGATTTTGTCAAAGCCTTTTATCCGGCATTAGGCACATCATTTTCATGGGTGCGTTTTTTAGTGCATCTTTTAAAGTTTTAAAGCACGTATTTTTAGCGCATATTACTGATGATGTTTGCTAAAAAGCAGTATACACTAGCTAAAATCAACTCGCAGGAGGGATCATGTTTACAAAAAAATTCATGCTGTTGTGCACACTGGCTCTGTCGTCCTGCAACGTTATGGCCTACAGTTTTACCCAATTTTTTAATACTCCTCATTACTCGGTAAATGAAGTGATCCTAGATGAGGGAGAAATTCTCAATGAAGCAACCGAAAAAAATATAGTAAACGAGGTCAGGACTAAAGCTGCCGGAAGCAAATTTCAGACGGTAACGGCAGTATTTCCTTTCGGTTCACAAGGGCTTAAAGGACCGATAAATCAGGAGCTAAAAGGCCTTTTAACCGTCACCAATTACGGTCAAAAAGAAGACAGTATAAATTTTGATAAAAAAGATCTTCACGCAACCAACGTGGGAATTTTTATGAACGGACCGTTGCTCACTCAATTAGTCAACAACCGAGTCATCAGTTCGCTTATCGACGAATTGAGCAAGGTTCCGGTAATTTTTGCCGATATGGAGCTTGAACAAAACAGCGTAGATTTTCGCGGAACGCGTTTTTATACCTTCAAAGACAGAGCCTATGTCATAGATGCAGCGATCATCGACAGCCTTTTTTATTCGACACCGCAAAGAGCCGCTGCAAAATCTGGGTGTCGCATCACCTTTATGGCCATGCCTGATAGGGTAAGTGCGGATGCTCCGCTTTTTATGTCTGTTCACGGAGCTGTAAACTCCATCAGCTGCGAAGATCGGGCAAAAGATTCTAAAAATAAGCGTTGAGATCACCTGCAAACGGCAGAAGAAAATCAGGAGATGCCTTCTGAAGTTCTTCTGCGGTGTTTACCCCGCTTTGTACCCCCAAAGCCTTAGCTCCGCTTGATTTATACATATAGATATCGATAAGAGCGTCTCCGATCCCAAGCATATCTTTACAAGCGATTTTCAAACGTTTTGATAACAGGTACATCAAAGCAGGATCTGGTTTTGAAGGGGCTTCCAAGAACCGTATTTGAAAGGGTGCGCTCTATCCCTTTTAAACACCTGCCTGATACAAAGCCTATCTTGATCCCGCGTTTTTTTAACTTTTGCATAAGTTCAGGAACGCCGGGATAAAGCGTGTCTATCATAAACTCGGGATGCTGTGCAAAGATCTCTCGGTAAGATGCGGTAAACTCCAAATACTCTTGCTTATGCTCATCTGGCAAAAGTTCTCTTAAACCTTCCTCAAGTCTTAATCCTATGGTCTTTATGATGGAGCTTTCGTCAGGTCGTCTGTAATTATGAGCGTCAAAAGTAAAATTAGTACAAGAAATGATGTTTCCTATGGAATTGCACAGCGTTCCGTCAAGATCAAAAGCCAAGGCTTGAACCGAAGTTAAAAGCTTCGCAAGTCCAAGATCTCTGACTTTCATAGAAACAGCCATCTCTAATCCTTCTTTTCTGTCTTGTCAGCGTTAACAGACTTGATGCGCAAAGCCTTAACCGCATCTGCCAACTCTTTTGGAAGCGGCGCTTCAACTTTTAACGTACGTCCGTCTGACGGAGAGAAAAAGGTAATGCGAAAAGCATGCAAAAACATGCGTTTTAACCCTAAAGCTCTTAATCTTTGATTGAATTCACGCGATCCGTATTTTTCATCCCCTCCCACAGGGTGCTGAGCATAGGCACAATGAACTCTGATCTGATGAGTTCTTCCGGTATGAGGCATGGCTGCCATCAACGTAGCATCATCAAGTTGCTCAACAATATCAAATCCTGTAGAAGACGGTGCTCCCCGTCTGAAATCGACCTCTACCATACGCTCGCCCGAACGCAATTCATTTCTGATAAGAGGGGCTGAAATCAGATTTTGTCTGCGGTTCCATTTGCCCGGAACCAAAGTCAAATAACGCTTGTGTACGGCACGTTGTCTAAACTGCTCATGTAAATTTCTTAAAGCACTGCGCCTTTTAGCTACTATCAGGCACCCTGAAGTTTCACGGTCCAAACGATGCGCAAGCTCGAGAAAACGTTGCTCAGGACGCAAAGCGCGCAAAGCTTCGATAAGGCCGAATTCTATGCCGCTGCCACCGTGAGATGCCAAACCTGCAGGCTTGTCCACCACCATAAGATCATCATCTTCATAAACAATACGCGACGAAAGATCCTGCACAAGGTGCAATCCAGATGAAGGCACGGTTACCGGTCCTTTGGTTACGGTTACCGGCGGAATGCGAATAACATCTCCTGCATGCAATTTATAGGAAGGCTTAACTCTGCCTTTATTGACTCTGACCTCACCGCGGCGCAAGATGCGGTAAATAAGCGATCTGGGAACTCCCCTTAAAATACGCGCAAGATAATTATCAAGGCGTTGACCGGCGTCGTCAGCGGTCACGTTTTTAAAACTCACACCCTCGCGAACGGTGTTTTCATTTACTGGCGGTTGCATATAAACCTCTTAAAAGCATGTTATATATTCTAACAGC
>CALBLB010000213.1 GCA_937896115.1 uncultured Succinatimonas sp. | reverse complement strand
GTCATCACTTTTACCGGTAGTTTCAGTGTCAAGGGCAACCAATCTCTTCAAAACAGACTCCGCAAATTCAGGTCAAAATGCTGTAAACGGGAATACCCCTTTACAACGGTTTTATCTTAACTCAAGAAAACAGCCGTTTGAGTACATATTTAAACCAACTATACGCATTATGCAATTTTTTACGCGATTCGTATAAGCAACGTAAATCGCAACCTATCAAGGTCTATCAGTATAAAAATCCCGATCTGCACAAATTTTTACAAATTTTCCCAGACGCAAGAAATTTTTAACGATTTAAAAAATAATGCTTTGTTTTCTCTGCTAATAAAAAAATAATTTCCCATTAATTACGACTTAATCAGCCCTTTTTAATAAAAAAATTAAAAAGATACAAATAATTTTTATCTGCAAAAGGCGATTATCTTTACTAACATACTGTTATTTAATCAAAAAGCATTTTTTATTTCATTTGCTATAATTAATCCTGATTTGATGCATAAGCCGTAAACGGCTTAATCACGCCGTTTTTGACAGGAGAGCAGACTTTTTTATGAAGGAAGTAACACTCTTCACCGACGGCTCCTGTATCGGCAACCCCGGTCCCGGAGGATGGGCCGCGGTACTTGAATACAAGGGACACATCAAGAAAATCGCTCAGGGTTACGAACTTACGACCAACAATCGTATGGAACTGTCTGCAGTCATCCAAGGACTGGCGGCTCTGAAAGAACCCTGCAAGGTGAGAATTACCACAGACAGTCAATACGTCAAAAACGGGATGACTTTGTGGCTTGCCGGCTGGAAACGCCGCAACTGGCTCACCAGCGATAAGAAAGCGGTAAAGAATAAAGATCTGTGGCAAAAGCTTGATCAGGAATGCTCGCGCCACGAGATTGTCTGGGTTTGGGTGAAAGGTCATGCCGGCCACCCCCAGAATGAATTGTGTGACGAATTAGCGCGCAATGCCGCTCTTGGAGACCACAAAATACCTGATCTTGGGTTTGTCTCCTAATTATCAGCTAACTTTGAGGGTCCAGCATGCCAATGCTACGGCTCTCCTCACGGGAATACGATGATTAGAAAAACTTTTTTACTGATATGTGCTGCTGCGGCAGCTGCTACCATGAACCTTACTGCCTGCAATTCGACATCTCAGGCAGAAACAGTGGACAAAGCAGCGCTTGAAGCACAACGACTTGAAATGTTGCGCCAGCAGGAAATGCAACAAAATGTATGGGAAAGTCGGCTGGCAGCTGAAAACCGCTTTTCCATGAACATCACCCCTACTAAGGAGGAACAGCGCATCGCCAGCAAACACGCTTCTTCCGTAGTAAGAAACCTCTCACGTAACAAATTTTTTATTCACTACCTTTTAACGAGACTTCAGGAGAACGATATGCCTATAGAGCTGGCAGCAGTTCCTCTCGTTGAAAGCGGACTCAATCCTCAGGTAGGTTCCAACTCCGGAGCGCACGGTCCTTGGCAATACAAACGTGCCACCGGACGCTCGGTAGGATTGCAAAGTAGCAAAGGGTTTGATGAAATTTACGATTTCGTCGAATCCACCGATGCCTCGGTACGTTACCTGCAAAAACTTTACCGCGACTTGGGAGCCTGGGATCTGGCCGTAGCTGCCTACAATCAGGGTGAATACGGAGTTAAACGAGCCGTGGACGCTGCCAAAGCCCGAGGAGTAAGTAATATCAGTGCTCAGACCGTCAAACTCTCCAAAGGAGCCAGAAACTACTTGCAACGCTTCCGCGCTTATGCCGATATTCTGCGCAATCCGCAAAATTACGGAGTAAAACTTCCTGAAGTAAAAAACCGACCGGCTTTTAGAAAAGTCGAAATCGCAGGTCGCGTAAATTCCATGCGCAAAGCTGCTGAACTTTCAGGAGCGGATCTTTCCACTCTCAAGATCTTAAACAACGGTTATCGCAGTGATCACTTAAGCACTGCAGACGAGCACGGTCTTTACGTACCGGTCGAACATGCTTCAAGGCTTGAACACGTATTACAGGCATACGGCAACCAGTCTTATGACACCAATACCGAAGTTTCTGCCGAGAATTAAATTCTTAACCTGAAACTGCTTAGGGCGCTGCAAAGTCAGCGCCCGCTTTTTTTAAACTCCGAACTTGGCAAGAGCTTTTACGAATTCATCTTCATAAATTATCTTCACTCCAAGCTCCTGTGCCTTCGTAAACTTAGAGCCCGGAGCCTCGCCGCAGATCACCGCATAAGTTTTCTTGGACACTGAGCCTGAAACCTTAGCCCCCAAAGACTGCAATTTCTCTTTAGCCGCGGATCTGTCCATGGAGGACAGAGTACCGGTAATGACATAGGTTTTTCCTGCAAGCGGAGCATTTTCTGCCTGTTGCTCCGCAATCTGCGGCAGAGGAACCGGTTCGATGCCGGCACTGAAGAGATCTCCTTTTGCAAGCAAAGCCGAGATCACTTCAAGATTGTGCTTTTCTGCAAAGAAATCCAAAATATGCTCCGCAGCCACTATCCCTATATCAGGCAGATTAAGCAACTGATTAAGCTTTGCATGCATGAGATCGTCAAAAGTCTTGAAATTTTTGGCCAAAGTCAATGCCGTGGAAGTTCCCACCTCGCGTATACCCAAAGCATAAATAAAACGGTTCATCGGCACACTGCGAGATGCATCCAAAGCCTTTCTCAATTTTTTAGCAGTCACCACACCGAGAAGACGGGCTTTTTTACCGTCGTTACCCGGATCCAAAACCAATGATGCCAAATCTTCTACAGTAAGCAAATAAAGATCGGCTATGCTTTTTACCTTTTTAGCTCCCACCAAAGCTTCCACGATGCGGGACCCAAATCCCTCTATATCCATGGCATCGCGCGAGACGAAATGCAATATTTCTTCCCTAAGTTGCGCAGGACACACCAGTCCTCCGGTACACCTTGCCGCAGCTTCTCCCTCGAGTCTTTCTATTTTGGAACCGCACTCAGGGCAGAATTGCGGAAAGACTATATCTTTTACCGAGTTTGCGTCGCGTTTTTCAAGCACTACTCCTGAGATCTGCGGAATAACGTCCCCTGCTCTGCGCACAACCACAATATCGCCTATCTTCACCCTAAGACGTTTTATCTCATCTTCATTGTGCAAAGTGGCATTCGATACGGTAGCCCCGCCTACATACACAGGTTTTAAACGGGCCACCGGAGTTACCGCTCCGGTACGTCCTACCTGAAAGGTAACATCCAACAGTTTGGTCATCATTTCTTCAGGCGGAAATTTATAAGCTATTGCCCATCTGGGAACCTTGGCGGTAAATCCCATGGCTTCCTGCACTTTTATCGAATTGACTTTAAGAACCGTTCCGTCTATGTCGTAATCAAGAGCCGGTCTTTTTGAAAGCAAGTCTTTGTAAAATTCATCAAGCCCCGAAGCTCCGTTCACCACTTTGACATTGGGGTTTACCGGCAGTCCCAGTTTTTTCAAAGCCTGCAACCTTGCATATTGAGTATCAGGCAGATCATATCCCCGACATTCTCCTATGTAATAGGCATTGAAGGTCAAAGGTCTGCGGGCCGTGACCGCAGGATCCAGCTGACGCAAGGAACCTGCTGCGGCGTTGCGCGGATTTGCAAACACTTTGCCGCCTTTTAACCTAGCGTTTTCATTCCAACGTTCAAAACCGCTGCGCGGCATAAAAACCTCACCGCGCACATCCAGATACTCAGGAACTGTTTCGCCGTTAAGTCTTAAAGGAATGGACTTGATGGTTTTTACATTTGCAGTGATGTTTTCACCGACTTTGCCGTCACCGCGGGTTGCCCCTCTTACCAATACCCCGTTTTCGTAAATCAGGGAAACGGCAAGACCGTCAAGCTTAGGCTCGGCACAGTATTCAACTTGTATGCCTTCTTGAAATTCCGACATACGCCGATCAAAATCATGCAATTCCTCATCATTAAAGATATCCCCCATGGACATCAGAGGAACGCTGTGCTCAACACTCTCAAACGCCGTTACAGCTGTACCGCCTACTCTGTGAGTAGGCGAATCCTGAGCAACTAAAGTAGGATCATTGTGCTCCATAACCTCAAGTTCACGGTAAAGCCTGTCATATTCGGCATCGGGAACCAGAGGGGCATCATCGTTATAGTAGGCAACTGCCCAACGATTTAAGGTATCAACAAGATCACGGTAACGCTTTATATCACTCATGAAAAATTCTCTAAGATTGCTTGCTTACAAAAAGACGGGAAGGTAAAAATGAAAGACACCGCCCGATCTCAAGACCGGGCAGAAAAATCAGTAGATCTGTTTTACGGTACCTGAAGCTTCATCGTAGCTGCGCAGTAAAGAAAGAATATCTTCAACACGTTTTGAGACTAGTTCCTGACCGTTTATATCGGTAAGTCTGCCGCCAAGACGCGATGCTATTTCCAAAGCAGCATTCCACATGCAGTTATAATAGCCTTCGGCTTTACCTATTTCCGGTAATTTCATGTAAAGAGCCAACGAAGGTGTCTCAAAATCCTTCATGTTTTCAGGAAAAATGAAAGGCTTTTTTAGCGAACACACTCTGAAAACCACGTTGACCTGAGACAAATCCTTGCCTACGGCCTCAGGACACACGTACAAGCCGTTGCGAGTGCGCATAAATCCCCACTCATTAAACAACTCTTCAAGTTTGACCCCCGAAAAAGGTCTGGTGTTTTCGCTTTGCACGTTTATTTCATAGGCTTCGGCAGGTTTGATATGCATTTGTCCTGAACTCGGCTTTCTTTCCTGAATATTTATCTGCTCATTTGCAGTCTCAGGATGTCCGCCGTTTGCTTTGGTATCCGTATAATTGAAACTGACACTCTGCCTTTCCTTGTTTTTTTCTTCCAAAGAAGCTGAACTGGAAACTATACGAACCTTGCCAAGTCCTCCTGTATTTTCCAATACCTGATCGGCCTCAGAATCTTTGTTAAGGCGACGATTGGTACTTTTTCCGGAAAACCACAATCCGTGGATCACAAAAGCGATCACCGCCAAAGCTCCTACTATTAAAATGATCGCACTGGAATCATTGAGCGACATGCAACCTCCGCGTCTGCCCCACAGAATAGAGTATTATTATTACAAGGCAGAACTTATCTGCCCCTTATGAAACGTATATTCTACATTCAATTTTTTCTTTCGCATGGACAAGACTAAAATCCATCTTCACAATCACCTGCAAAGAAACATGCGGAGCTAAATATGCACGACGAGAACCCCAAATCCGTTCTTAATCTGGGCGATGCCTTTTCCTGTCTTGCCGAAGGTTTAACTCTGGCTTTTTCCAAACAATGCCGGGCTTATGTGATCATTCCGGTACTGGTAAACCTGCTGTTGCTGTCTTTGGGCGGTTACACGGCTTTTTGTTTGGTTAAAAACGTCATTTTCTCATGGGTTGCAAATCTGCCCGACTACCTGATGTTTTTGGCTTACGCCGTTTCGGTAATCGCCGCTCTTATGATCGTATTCGTATGCTGTTATTTTTTCTCGACTGTAGCCTCGATCATCGCATCCCCTTTTTACGGACTTCTTGCAGATAAAGCGGAAATGGCCATACGCGGTACCTGCTCTGACGATTCGGGGTTTTACGACGTGATCCGCGATATTCCGCGCTGTTTAAAACGCGAAATGCACAAACAGATTTTTTTCCTGCCGCGCGCGCTTTTATGTCTTGTCATATCTTTAATTCCGGGGATAAATCTTATCTCTCCTGTTCCCTGGTTTCTTCTCGGATCATGGATGGGCTGTCTTCAGTACGTAGATTACGCTTACGATAATCACAAAATTTCCTTTGCCAAGATGAAGTCTGATTTAAAGCATGAACGCCTTCCTACATTTATCATAGGTGCCGTGATTGCGCTTGGTACTGCCATTCCTTTGATAAATCTCATTGTTCCGCCGGCTGCAGTTTGTGCCGGTACACGTTATTACGTAATGCTGCAAAAAGACGGAAGCGATGTTCTTAAACGTTAAGGAGCTGATTTTATGTACACAATCTACGGCGTTCCGGCCTCATCAGGCATTTCTGCCGGACATGCCCGCGTGCTTACCCGTTCTGCGGACAATCCTGCCTTAGAACGTCCCTGGTCTTTGGATCCGGAAGCGGAAATCAGCTTCTTTCACCGTACCTTAAGACTGTTCTCAGAACGACTGCGTCAAACGGCTAATCCGTCGCTGGATCAGCAACGCGATCTTTACGGAGCCACGGCAGGTTACCTCACCTCAAAAGACAACGTGGCAGCCGTGATCGAGTACATTCGTTCAGGTGACACTGCAGCCATGGCCGCACGTCTTGTATATATTCAAGGGCTAAAACGTTTCTGCTTCGTAACCTCTGATGATGATCCCTCTTCAACTCAGGAACTTAAGGCATTGGAATTGTTATTGCGAGAATTTGTACAGGCATTGTTCATGCGCGGGATCACCATCACGGATATGCCAACTCTGACAGAAGATACCGTAATAGTTGCCAAAGCCTTAACCCCTGCTCAACTTCTGTCTCTTGATACGCGTTTTGTCAAAGGCGTAATTCTCGAACAGGGCAGAGCCTTCGGGCATCTGGCCACCGCATTACGCGAACTCTCAATTCCTTCCGTATTCGGTGCCGTAGGTGCCGGAGATATTCCAAACGGCAGCCAATTGCTCATTGACGGAAACGCCGGATGCGTCACGGTAGACGCATCTTTTGAAACCTGCGAAGCGGCCATTGCCCGTCAGGGATTTTTTAACGATCCTACGGATGACGACAGTATCCTGCCTCTGACGGTTTCCTGCTCAGTAGGTGCCTCTCAAAGCCGCAGGATCAATAACAGCTACACCAATTACGGTTTGGGACTGTTGCGCTCTGAATTCCTGTTTTTAAGTTGGGATCATGAACCTGAAGAGCAGGAGATGCTGGAACGTTTCAGCGCCATCATCAGACCGATACGCCCGGGATTTCCGGTAACCGCACGCACTTTCGACTTTGCAGGTGACAAAAAGCCCATGTTTAAACTGCACCCCGACAGTCACGGGCCTTTGCGCGGTTACGGAGCCTGTGTAAGCTCTGTTCTTTTAAAAAAACAATTGCGTGCACTCATGCAGGCAGATCCTTCAAAGAAGATCCGTATCGTATTTCCTTTGGTTACCAGGCTGTCCGAAGCTTTATATCTTAAAAAGCTGGCCTCAGACTGCCATACGGAGCTTGAAAATGAGCATAAATCTCACTCTGAGTACGAATTGGCGCTGATGATCGAAACACCGGCAGCCGTACTTTCGGCAGAAGCTTTTGCCGGGGAATTTTCCATGTTCATCATCGGGACAAGCTCGCTTGCAGAATACGCCTGTGCCCCGCGCCCAGACGATTCGTCATTCACGCCGCCGCTGGCAAAGTTGATCGTAACTGCTGCCAAAGCCGCCCATAACTCCGGGATCCCCATCGGCATAGCAGGACGTTTTGCCGGAAGAGCCGAACTTATGGCTTTCTTCTGGCATATAGGTGTTTCCTAC
The DNA here is from genome assembly GCA_937896115.1 of uncultured Succinatimonas sp. Taxonomy (GTDB): domain Bacteria; phylum Pseudomonadota; class Gammaproteobacteria; order Enterobacterales; family Succinivibrionaceae; genus Succinivibrio. The sequence continues at coordinate 1,083 of CALBLB010000213.1, read as the reverse complement.
GTCTCTGTGGACAGTTATGAAATAGCCAATCTCAGAACTGCTGTTGAAAGACTAGATCTCGGCAGTAAAAAACCCTTTTTTGACGAAACTTTATGTAACAAGGTTATGAATATCTTCCGAGGTCAGGAAATCTCCGCCCTTATTAACAACCTAAATGCTTAAAATCGCCTACAGGTATTGCCATGTCTTTTTTAAAAAAACTCTTAAATCATATAGGTGGCAATGCCACGCCTTTAGTCTCCGATGCTGATCTTGAATTGTGCGCACCTGTATCGGGCACACTTATTCCTATCGATGAAGTTCCGGATCCGGTGATCAGCGAACGCATTGCAGGAGACGGTTGCGCTTTCATTCCAGAGAACGATTGCATGCTCTCACCTTGTGACGGGGTGATCTGCAGATTACTGTCATCAAATACAGCTTTCGTCGTACGTGCCTCCTGCGGCACGGAAATTTACGTGCGTTTCGGTATAGGTAGCGATAACTTTCAAGGCAAAGGGTTTACTTCTTTGAAAAAAATAGGTGATCCGGTCAAAAAAGGAGAAAAAGTTATAGCCATTGATCTTGAACAATGTTCAGATTTACTAAAATCAACGGTTACATCGATGATAGCTATAAAAAGCAGTTCTGACATTGAAAGGGTTGCCAGTGTAGGAGGAAAAGTACAAGCCGGCTCAACTCCCTGCATGTGGGTGTTCTTAAAGACAAAAGAAAACGCAAACACCTTGGCTTAGCTTCTATTTAAATCTAATTTTTCATGTGACGACAACCTGTGAGCTTGCATCAAATCTTTAAACAGTCATTTTGTCTCGTACTGATTCAAAAATGAGTTTTTTTCTGCTATTGTTGAGTTAAATCAAAGCATCTAAGTGCGATTAAATTAGATATAAAAATCAGAGTATTAACTAAAATATCCACAGCGTCCAAGTCTTAACTTTGAGCTGACCGACGCTTCTTTTTCCCCATTTTTTAAAAGGAGTATCTCATGTCGGCAGTAAAGAGCAGGAAACAGCAGGAATCAAAGATACTGACCAAAGAAGACTTAAATCCCACCAACGACGTATTTTTCAAATTCATCTTCGG
>CALBLB010000212.1 GCA_937896115.1 uncultured Succinatimonas sp. | reverse complement strand
TGCAGCATCAGGTTGTATTTGACGGACATATTGCCGTGATCGATCTGGACTCAAGCAGTTATTCACGTGAGCTGATTCAAAAGCTTGATGCTTCATCGTACCTTGAAGTAACTGAGGTTTTTAGAAATCCAGTGGATGTCAATGCATTGCTAATGCATGATCGCAATATCGGTGTACTTTATATTCCTAAAAATCTTGAAAGAAATCTTATGAACGGGCTGCGTTCGATGAAACTTTGCTATTATGCCGATTACACCAATTCGGCTCAAAACGGTGTTGCCATCGAAACGTTAAATGAGATTATTTCCGAGCAAGGTGCGGAGGTTGCAGCACCGAAAATTGCTGCAATGGGCAATTTGTCTCAAGATGCCACTGCAAATATGCTTGCGCCTATGTCACTCGGAGTAAGAAGATTGTCAGATCCTGTTTATTCGTCAACCAATGCTTTTGTTATCGCAATTACGATTTTTTTCTCTTCGTTGTACTTGGGGTTGAGTACTTTGATGATTACGGGAAGGATCAACGTTACGGGGCAGTTTGAACGTTGTCTTAAGATGGGGGTAGCTTCATGGTTTGCCCGTCTCATGCCATACGTATTTTTTTATGCATCAGGTCTTGCCGTAGCTTTTTGCGTACTCATAAATTTCGGACAGTTGCGCTTTGAAGGAAATTGGTTGTTCTACCTTTTGACAATCATAACTACCGGAATGTGCATCGGCATGATTGCTCTGATCCTTTCTTGGAACAGCACTAATCCCGGAGCTGGGGCAGGATTCATGATCCTTTTTGTCCTTCCTGGATTCATTTTGGGCGGTTCTACCATGGCAATCCCTTTTTTAACCGATTGGGTAAAGACTATATCCGATATATGGCCTTTAGTGTGGCAGTACTCTTTTTTACGCGATATAGCCCAACGGGGAGATTTTCAATTGGGAGTTGCTGGAGTATACGGATGTTACATGATTTATGCTTCAGTTTTGGGGCTGATATTGGTGTGGCGTTGGCATCGCAGTATGAAGAAAATGCAGGAGCAGCAAAACGCTGATATTGATGTATTGCACTTTGAAATGAACAAAAACTGATTAAAATCCTTGTCTTAAGGTATCCATCCCCGTAAGCATGCTGGGGGATCCTTAGTGAGCGCCCTTTGCGTAGCAACTATTAGGGGTAAAGCATTGAGTCTACCTGCAGGAGGCAGTATTAAGACAAGACACGGGATAATGCCGCATCGTGGTGCTTTAGCCTTATTGCCTGATCATGAAAATTTCCTGATCACCCAAAAATATTGTTTTTATTACACAAGGCAAACATAGCAAGAAATGTACATGCTTTTTGGTTTGATTCTATGAGTGCAAAAGGCTTGTGAATGCTGTTTTAAGAAAAAAAGCACGTTCCAGATACGTGCTTTTTTGGCGACCCCAGTAGGAATCGAACCTACAACTAGCCCTTAGGAGGGGCTTGTTATATCCATTTAACTATGAGGTCACGCCGGGCATTATAACAGTTTAGGTAAATTGTGACAAAAAAAACGGGAGGCATTTTAAGAAGACAGTGTATGCCCTCCTACGAAAGGTAAAGTTCCGTGAAAAACAGTCAGAGCCCTACTTTAACCGTACCCGCTGAGCTTACGACGGCACTTATAAGACGCCTGCTTTTGGTGTTGCGAACTTGAATTTGATCTCCTAAATTTCCGTCGGCCATCGCTATGCCTTGAGTTTTTACGGCAAGATTGGCGGTTTGAGCTTCGATGGTTACACTATCTCCTCGGCATACCATGCAATAATCGCCGTTTTTAATTTGTTCTCCTGATTTAATATCGCGTTTTAAACGGCTGCCTATGAGCAGTGATGCGTCTGTTACTGCAGATTGGGTGTTAAGCTCGGAATCTATCCAGCTTTCCTGCAGCATTTGTTCCTCTATAAGTGTACGTCTTGGCAGATTTGTAGATGCAGTTACGGTCGGGATCAACCTGCGTACGGTTACCGGCACTATTACATCCCATTTATTTTTAGGATTGGAGCAAGAGAGTTTTACCTGTGAATTTCTGGTAATACGTTTGCCGATAAGTTGAGCTGTTAAATAACCTTCGCATTTGCCGCCGTAGTTACGTTTTTCGTCGATTTTCCCCGATTGAGCTTCAAGTCTGCCCGGACCGTCTTTCGGAAATTGCGCCAGCATATACTGTTCGGCAGCTTTTTTTAAAAAATCAGCCTCATCTGAAGAAGCATTTACATTAAAACTAAAGCAAACGGTACTTAGGATCGTTAATAAAAGAAGACAGGATCTCATCATGCTGCACCTTTTTTTTGTTGCTTTGTCGTAAGTATTGTTCAAGTATTACCGCATAATTGCGGAACTTCAAATTGATTTTAACATCAGGGCGATTTTACGTATTGGCTTAAGCATCAATTCAAGACGTCATATGGCGTGCTTGTGAAGAAAGCCTCAGCTGATTTGAAATTTTTTTTGCATAATATAGACAGATACCTGATGTCCCGGTTGGTAAAGAACCAGTTACGGATGTTTTTGATTCAGGCAGAGGAATAAAAATATGATCGGTGTAATGGATTCGGTTAACGAACTTACCGAAATCGTCGGACAAAATCGCATGGAGCTGTTGCTCTTTAAGTTGTCCGGGTTAAGTCAGCGTTACGGAATTAACGTTTTTAAAGTCAGGGAAGTTTTACCTTGTCCGCAGCTTACGCGTTTGCCTCATTTGCAGCAGTTTGTGATAGGAGTGGCTCGTATCCGCGGTCAAACCATATCCGTCATCGATTTGGCTCAAGCTATAGGAGGATCCAAAACAGAAGATCCTCAAAAATCCTTCATCATAATTGCAGAATATAACCGTTCTACTCAAGGTTTTTTGGTTTCCAGTGTCGAACGCATCATCAATATGAATTGGTCTAAGATCATGCCTCCTCCCAAGGGGGCAGGTCACAGCAATTACATGACCGCAGTCACAGAGATCGATAAGGAATTGGTTGAAATTCTGGACGTGGAAAAAATATTGGACGAGATCTCTCCTGCCAAGATTAAATTGCAACCTGCGGTACTGTCTGAAGACGATGAGTTTGCCAGAAAGTGCCAAGCCGAGCACTGCACTGTTCTGGTTGCCGATGACTCCATGGTAGCCCGCAAACAGATCAAGGGTGCTTTAAAGCAGTTGGGTATTGATGTAATCGAATGCTCAGACGGACTCAAGGCTTTAAAATATTTACAAGAAGCAGCTCAGGATGCCGGAGATATTACTCAAAAGGTTAAATTGGTAATTTCGGATGTCGAAATGCCGGAAATGGACGGATATACGCTTACAGCCAGTATCAGACAGGATCCGTCTCTAAAGCGTCTTTATGTGATCATGCATTCATCGCTTTCAGGCGTGTTTAACATCAATATGGTCAAGAAGGTCGGTGTCAACGACTTTATTCCTAAATTCGACTCAGCAGATTTGTGCCATGCGGTGAAACATGGCATTGAACAGGTCAACGCAGGTAAGTCCGGTGCTGATTTGGTGGCAGAAGAACGAAAATAGCTTTGTTTTTGAAAAAAAAATACCCAAAATAATGCAAAGCAGGATGTAAAAAACGTTTACAATGCAGATAATTTGGCTTTAGCGGGGACCGTACATGTTTTTTTTCGGACGCAAGAAAAAACCAAAAGAGGAAAATTTTGCGGTAAAGCCCGTACAGTCAAAACTGTCGGATCCTTTGAAGGACAGCAGAGAGAAAAGAGTCGGAGCTTTAGCTCGCGGTACCCGTGCCGATGCATCCATCGCGGCGAGGAGCACAGAGCATGAAGTGACTGCTTCGCCTAAGGCTCAAAGTTTTGAGGAAAGAGTTCAGGCAGCACGTGCTAGATTGCAGGCAGCTGCAGAGAAAAAACAAGCTGAGCGTCTTGCATCGCGTAATGTTGCTGATAATGCCGGTCCCAAGCTTTTTTCATCTGCTGTACGCCCTGGCATTACCGACAGATTGCGTAATATAGGCCGTCCGGTGGATGAGCTGGTTCGTCAGGCGTCGTCACGGGCAAATTTTCCTCGCAATCCTGATGTGGTTCCGCAGGTAAAACGTCCTTCTTTTACCGAAAGTCATGTAAGTGATATGGTATTCAGACGCTTTACCGTTTATTTGCAGGAAAAAAGCGGCATAGTATTGGCAGACGGCAAGCAGTATCTTGTTTCTTCAAGATTATCTCCTTTGCTCAGCCGTTTTCACTGTGACAGTGTGGATACCTTGGTGACTCGTTGCATGGACGAGACTGATCGATCCCTTACCGAAGAAGTTATCGATGCCATGACCACTAACGAGACCTTGTGGTTTCGTGATACTTACCCCTATCTTGCATTGCAGAATGTGATCATTCCTGATCTGGTAATGCGCGGTACCGACAGGGAAGTGCGTATTTGGTCTGCCGCATGCTCTTCTGGGCAGGAACCTTTTTCAATTGCCATTACCATTTTGGAAATGATGGGCAGGATGGTTCATGTAGATCCTTCTTTAGTAAAGATTATAGGCACTGATCTTTCTGCTGAGATGTTGCAACGTTGTCGTGAAGGTTTGTACGATGCCCATGCGCTGTCACGCGGACTGACGGCGGAGCGTCGTGCCAAATTTTTTAAGCCTACTCACAATCCCAATCTGATGCGTATAGATCCGAGAGTTTCTCGTATGGTGGAATTTCGTCCTTTGAATCTCTTAGGATCATTTGCACTTATGGGCCGTTTTGACGTGATTTTCTGCCGCAATGTCCTCATATATTTCAACAATGAGGTAAAACGTCAAATCTTAAAGAAATTCCTCTATTGCTTAAACCCCGGAGGATATTTAATTTTAGGGGCTACCGAGACCGTAGCCGGCATAGATGACAAGTTTGAAATGATACGTTGTCATCCCGGGATCATTTACAAACTGCGATCTTAAAAATAATGGCATATAAATTGCTCCTGCAACTGTAAAGCGGCGGGAGCATTTTTTTTGACGTCGCGCGGAGCTTCTATGTCGGTATCTTTTGACAAAGTCTTTGGAATACACCAATACACCATTGGAGTACGTAATAAACGTGCTGAAGTTTTGGCCGGTAATCTTGCCAATGCCGAAACCCCAGGATATAAGGCTCGTGATCTGGATTTTTCGCAAGCTTTATCTCAGGAAACCGGTCGTTCAATGATACAAAAAACTTCAGATGTTGCAGTGCCTATGATAAAAACCGACAGCAGACATCTTGATATAAATGCGCTGGATGATGATCCTGAGCTTACTCTTAAATATCGCAATCCGTATCAGGCCGATACCGGCAATGGCAATACCGTTGAAACAAATACCGAGCGCATGAACTATATGCAAAATTCGCTTGAATATCAGGCTTCGCTTACTTTTTTAAATTCACGCATTACCAAATTGATGTCGGCTTTGAAATCCAATAGTTAAACTGGCAGGAGGATGTTATGAGCGTATTTAGAATATTAGATATCGCCGGTACGGCAATGAACGCCGAATCGGTGCGTTTGAATGCCACAGCCTCAAATCTTGCCAATGCCGAAGCGGTAAGTTCAAGTATCGATACCGTTTATAAGGCACGTCGTCCGCTGTTTGCCGCAGCTATGGATGAGGCAATGCGTTTAAATCAGGAAACCGGAGAAGCAGTTGATCCTAAAAGCGGTGAGCCTTACGGTATAGGTGTAGCTTTAAAAGGCATAGTCGAATCAGATGCCCCGGCCATACGCGAGTACAATCCTAACCATCCTCTTGCCGACAGCGAAGGATATATTTATCGTCCTAATGTCAATCCTGTTGAGGAGATGACCGACATGATCAGTGCCAGTCGCAATTACCAAACAGCAGTACAGGTGGCATCTAATGCCAAGAGTATGCTGCAGGCTACATTAAGATTAGGGCAAAGCAGTTAATGTTTTGAGCGTCATCTTCAGGTATATATTTAAAAAGATCGCATTCAGGCGATTTTTTTGTATGCGGTATGCGGCAAACTTCGCCGTATAAACGCAGTGGTTCTATTTGTATTTGTTTTAAAAATCATACAATTAAATACTAAAGTATATTTGGCACGATCTTTGTATTAACTAATGCATGTAAAAACATCAGCGGCAGATCTTGCCGTGTGAAGGAGGGGAAACCTCATGTCGGATTCAAGTTTTGATTACAGTGCCATAGGGAAAACAGCATCCTATATTGCAGCTCAGCAAGAGGCATCTAAAAAATCCAGTAACAGTCAGAGTCTTGATCAGGAAGATTTTTTAAAACTTCTGACTACACAGCTGTCCAACCAGGATCCCACCTCTCCTATGGACAATACTCAAATGGTCAATACCATGTCTCAACTTTCGGTAGTACAAAATCTCAATACCATTACCAGCGGCATGGATAATGTGGTAAGTGCAATTTCCTCAAGTTCGGCCCTTTCAGCCTCAAGTTTAGTGGGACGTTCAGTATTGACGGATCAGAGTTCGGGATTTTTCGACGGTAGCAATGCCATGACCGCCAAGATCAATGCCGGTGACGGTGCTGATAATTTGAAGATCACCATTACCGATGCCAACGGCAGTGTGGTCGGCAGTTATACGGCCAATTCAGGATCCGGCTCTATGGATTTCTCTTGGGACGGAACGGATGCTGACGGCAATAAGTTGCCAGCAGGTGTATACACCATCAATGCTCAGGCTACCAGAGACGGTAAGGCAGTGTCGTTGCCGGTTTCAACTTATGCAACGGTGGGAAGTGTAACATTGGGTAAAACGTCGTCCGAGACTATATTAAATCTCGTAGGGTACGGAGATGTGAAATTGTCTGATGTAAGCGAAATCGCCATGTAACCTGGGGCTTTTTTAAGTATGAAAAATGTGGCAGGTAAGAAGATGAATCAAATGCCATATTTTTCATATTCTCTCGTATCCTTCGGGTAGTTCCGTCGAATAACCGACGCTTCTGCACCTGCCTTAAAAAAATTCTTTGTAACATCAGTATGTTCAAATATATTTGAATGTATGGCATGTATATTGCTTCTAACTTCTCTGAAGAGTCGCATTACGTTGCGGAGGAAGCATGGATAAACTTTTGTGGGTGGCAATGTCGGGGGCTAAAGAAAATTTCCACAGCCTGGCCGTACGCAGCAATAATTTGGCCAATGCCAATACCACCGGGTTTAAAGCCGATTTTGAAAATTCCCGTTCTATGAGCGTATTTGCCGATGCTTATCCTTCAAGAGCTTTTGCCATGGACGAACGTCCCGGGTACAACATGAGCGGCGGTGATATGGAAACTACCGACAGGGATTTGGATGTAGCCTTGCAAGGAGACGGATTTATTGCCGTGAATGACAGCGACGGTAACGAAGCTTATACCCGCATGGGCTCTTTCATGATAGGCGCAGACGGAGTGCTAAGAACTCAAAGCGGGCTTGATGTTTTAGATGAAAACGGCTCTCAAATTATTTTGCCTCCGCTTTTGGAAGCTGTTCATATCAGCGACGACGGAGTCATTTCAGGTCGTCCGCAGGGAGCAGACAGCAATGTTATCGAAAACTATCAACGTATCAAACTGGTTAAAAGCGACGATTATAAAAACATAGAAAAAGGCTATGACGGTTTATTCAGACAAAGAGATGGTACGTCTCTTGCACAAGATGAGAGTGTAAAGGTACGCAGCGGCATGCTGGAGGCATCAAACGTCAATCCGGTAGAGGAGCTTACCTCGCTAATACGGATCCAGCGTCAGTATGACACTACGGTAAAACTTATAGACGAAGCCAATCAGATGGATCAGGCGCAGGATCGCCTGTTAAGTTATCAATAGGAGAACAGTGATGATCCCGGCATTATGGATTAGTAAAACAGGACTTGATGCACAGCAGACCAATATTTCGGTCACTTCAAATAATCTTGCCAACGCATCGACAGTAGGATTCAAAAAGAGCAGGGCTATTTTTGAAGATCTCCTTTATCAGAAGATAAATCAGCCCGGCGGTCGTTCCAGCGCTGACGGGTACCTTCCTGAAGGACTCATGATAGGTGCAGGAGCCAAGGTGGTGGCTACGCAGAAGCAATTCGGCCAAGGAGATGTGGAAACTACCGATAACAGTTTTGATCTGATGATCCAAGGACGCGGTTTTTTTGAGATCCAGTTGCCGGACGGAACTACTGCTTATACTCGTAACGGTCAGTTCACCAAAAATGAAGAAGGAACCATAGTCAATTCCGACGGTTTTCCTTTGCTCCCGCAGATGCAGGTTCCGGAAAATGCGACTTCATTGACTGTAGGACGTGACGGTCAGGTAAGTGTAGCTATCGGAAATTCAAGCGTATCGCAAGATTTGGGACAAATCACGGTTACCGACTTTATCAATCCTTCGGGACTTGAACCTATAGGTGACAACTTATTTTTGGAAACTACCGCATCAGGTGCTCCTCAACAGGGTATAGGCGGTCAGGACGGTATGGGTTCGATACGTCAAAGCATGCTTGAAACATCCAATGTCAAAGTAACTGAGGAATTAGTAAATCTTATTACGGCTCAGCGTGTATATGAGATGAATTCAAAGGTGCTGACTACTGTAGATAATATGATGGGTTCGCTCATCCAGTCGGTATAAATGAAATTTTG
>CALBLB010000211.1 GCA_937896115.1 uncultured Succinatimonas sp. | reverse complement strand
CTGCGACGCCGTCAAGGGAATCTTCCAGGCTATGATCGACGGCAAGGCCAATGCTACCGTCGAATGCAACCCTCTGCAGGGTGAACTCTTCTTCGAGACTGCCAAGAAGGTCTTGAAGGGCGAGCCTGTACCTAAGAGCGTGTTCGTTAAGGAAGACGTGTTCCCTGCCGAGACTGCAGCCGAAGTCTTCCCGACTCGTAAATACTGATCACAAGGCAACACGGCAGTTCGTTTAAGAAAACCGCAGCCGCTGCCTAAATAAAGGGAGTCTTAAGGCTCCCTAGGAGAGGGGGGATGAGTTTTCATCCCCCTTTTTAATTTCAGGGATGGGACTTTTCCCTTTATTTTTTCATTCCTCAGGAGGGCTTGATGGCCTCTGACAATGATCTCATTCTCAGGATGGAACATATAGACATGTTCTTTCCCGGCGTGAAGGCTTTAAAAGACGTGTCCTTCAATTTAAGACGCGGTGAAATCCACTCGCTGATGGGGGAAAACGGTGCCGGTAAATCTACTTTGGTCAAAGTGCTTACCGGTGTATATCAGAAAACCGCCGGTGACGTGATTTATTGCGGCGATCATATAGAACCAAAATCTCCGCTAGAAAGCCAAAAAATAGGTATCTCCACCGTTTATCAGGAAGTAAATCTCTGTGCCAACCTCTCCGTGGCCGAGAATATTTACATAGGTCGCGAGCCGCGCACCAAATTCGGTGCCATCGACTGGCGCACGATGGAGCAGCGTTCGGCAAAACTTTTGCACGAATCTTTGGGTATTGATATCGACGTTACCAAACTTCTGAGTTTCTATCCTGTGGCCATGCAGCAGATGATTGCCATTGCCAGAGCCATAGATACCAGGTGCAAGATCCTGATCTTAGATGAGCCTACTTCTTCTTTGTCAGAGCGTGAAACCGAGAAATTGTTTGAGATCATGCGTAATTTGAGAAGCACAGGGATCTCTATAATTTTCATTTCGCATTTCTTGGAGCAGATTTATACCATCTGCGATCGCATCACCATTTTGCGTGACGGATCTTACGTAGGCGAATACGAGGTTAAAAAACTTCCTCGCATCGAACTAATCTCCAAGATGATGGGTAAGGAGATCAACGAAGGTGAAATTGAAAGCAACGTCGACAAATCGAAGCCTTCTGACAAGTGTTTCGTAGAAACAGACAAGGTTACCGTTCCCGGTAAGGTAAAAGATCTCAGTTTCAACATCAAACAGGGTGAAGTTATAGGTTTGGCAGGACTTTTGGGATCAGGTCGAACCGAGATCGCCGATATGCTTTTCGGTCTCACCCCGAAGACCTCCGGAACCATAAAAGTGGACGGAATGGAAGTTTCGTTCAAATGTCCTATGGATGCCATGAAAAAGCGCATTGCTTTTTGTCCTGAGGACAGAAAAATTTCAGGAATATTTGCCGATCTCACCGTGCGCGAAAACATCATCATGGCTTTGGTGGCAAAAGGCGGCATGTTCAGACATATGCCCCGCTCTAAACAAAATGAGCTTGCCGATTACTATATAAAGTTATTGCGCATTAAAGTTTCCGATCGCGAGCAGCGCGTAGGTCAACTGTCAGGCGGAAATCAGCAGAAAGTGATCATTGCAAGATGGCTTGCAACTCAGCCTTCACTGCTCATCCTGGATGAACCTACCCGCGGCATAGACGTCGGTACCAAATCGGAAATAGAAGCTTTGTCAGTTTCACTGGCCAAGGAAAAGGGCATGAGTGTGGTCTTCATTTCAGGAGAAATGGGAGAGATGGTTCGTACCTGTTCACGTATCATCGTGATCCGTGATCACGTGAAACTTACGGAACTGGCAGAAGATGAGATCTCCGAGACTCATATCATGCAGGCTATTGCTGGAGACTATCATGGACATGCTTAAAAAGTTTTCTCACAGTTCACTGGCTTTGCCTTTGATCTGCTTGGGAGCGTTGTTGCTGTTCAACGCAATCTTTGTTCCCGGATTTTTTGATATTCAGGTAATGGACAACGGCAATCTCTACGGACGTCCCATCGATATTTTGCGTCGTTGTTCTTCTCTTATCATTTTGGCTTTGGGCATGACTTTCGTGATTGCCACGGCCGGAGTTGATATTTCAGTAGGTGCCGTAGTTGCCATTTCTTCGGCTACTATTTGCTCACTTTTAGGAGGCGATATCAGCGGCGAGGCTCATTATCCTTTCGCTCTGGCTATAATCTGCGCCATGGGAGTGGGGGTGCTTGCCGGAATATGGAACGGTTTTTTGGTCTCGAAGATCAAGATCCAGGCCATGGTGGCGACTTTGATCCTGTTGCAGGCAGGACGCGGTATTGCCCAGCTTATGACCGACGGTCAGATCATTACCGTGTATTACCGTCCTTTTGAGTGGATAGGCGGTAATATTCCTGGTTGCCCAGTTCCCACTTCGATGCTCATGGCTTTTGCAATGATCATTTTGGTGGTGTTTCTTGATCGCAAGACCTCAATCGGGACCATGATCCAGGCCGTAGGTATCAACCAGAATGCCTCCCGCTATGCCGGCATCAATGTTACTTTGGTACTTTTTGCCGTATATGTATTTTCAGGCTTCTGCGCCGGAACCGCAGGTCTTATCGAGTCATCACTCATCCGTGCTGCCGATGCCAATAACGCCGGTCTGAATATGGAAATGGACGCCATCTGCTCAGTGGTATTGGGCGGTACGCTCATGATAGGCGGCAGATATTACATAGGCGGAACCATCATAGGTGCAATTACCATCCAAACTTTGACTACCACCATGTACGCAGTGGGCGTTCCTTCAGAATGTCTGCCGGCCGTCAAAGCCGTGGTTATTTTGGCCATCATCGTGTTGCAGTCTCAGAAGTTCAAAAATATCTTTGAGAGCTATCGCATGAGAAAACTGGATCACGCAAAGGAGGCAGCAAATGCGTAAGTTCTTCAGCAATGCGGTCGCATCACAGTATTTTTCTTTCTATGTGACGCTGATCCTGTTCGTAGTGCTCTTCGGGGCAGGCTCCATGCTTTATGAAGGCTTCTTCAGCCTGCAGGTATTCTTAAACCTGTTCATCGACAACGCACCGGTGATCATCATTTGCGTGGGTATCACTTTTACCATCATTTCAGGCTTCGGCGGCATCGATTTGTCCGTAGGCGCAGTGGTGGCGCTGTGCTGCATGACCTTAGCCGTGCTCATGCGCGACACCAGTTTAAGCCCGTTCGTATGCATGGCTATAGTGCTGGTGATAGGTCTTGCCGTGGGAGCCTTAAACGGTTTTCTCATCACCTTCTTCAAACTGCAGCCTTTTATCGTGACTTTGGGAACCATGTTCCTATGCCGTGGCCTTACGGCTATTTTGTCGCGTGACTCCGTACCTATCGACAATGAGTTATACGGAGAACTGGCATTCTGGTCACTGCCTATAGGAGATTGCTTCCTGTCTTTGGGTGCCATAGTGGCGTTGATAGTGGTGATCGTGGCAACCGTAGTGCTGAAATTCACTTCATTCGGACGCGGAGTATATGCTGCCGGCGGTAATGAGCAATCAGCCCGTCTCATGGGCTTGAAAGTCGATTCAATTCGCATCAAGGTTTACATGATCTCAGGCTTTTGCTCGGCTCTGGGCGGAATTGCCTATTCGCTCATCATGCTTTCAGGATATACCCAGCATGCCTTGGGTATGGAAATGGATGCCATCGCATCTTCGGTCATAGGCGGAACTCAGCTTATGGGCGGCGTGGCCTTTATTCCCGGATGCTTGGTAGGTGTGATGATTCAGGGAACCATTCTTACCATCATTTCCTTCCAGGGTACTCTTTCTGCATGGTGGACCAAGATTGTGGTAGGTATTCTCCTGTGCGGTTTCATCATGATGCAGGCTTTGGTCAATGAACACAAGAACAAGCTCATGAGACTGTCAGCAGAAGACAGTGCCAACGATAAAAAAGAGTAAAAGAAAAAAGTAAAAATTGGCAAAGCCGTAAGGAGAGATCTTTACGGCTTTTTTCTGTCTTAAAAATAACTGTGCAATTTGTGCACATCTTGCAAAATAAATTAAATGTTACGCAATTACATACATTTGCATGATCGGGAATTTGTGTGCTCTTGATCAAATTCTTGATAAAGAACTACACAATTTCCTTAAAACGTTATCCACTCAGCAAAAATCAAAAGTGAGTACAGGTAACATACAACTCAGCGCAAAGGATTGCTAAGACAATCTAAAACGACGATATAAAAAAATAAAAGTCGGGCGCCAGATTAAATTACAACATACAGGAGTAAACCCATGAAGAAAACGTTGATGGCAGCTGCCGCTGCTGCAGTTCTGACCGTTGCCTCGCTTGCACCGGCACAGGCTGCCGACAAATATCCAACCCATGCTTTGACCTTGATTTGTTCCTGGGGCGCAGGCGGCGGATCCGATGCTCAGGTACGCTTCATTGCAGGTCTTATGGAAAAGGATTTGGGTCAGCCCATCAAGGTGGTGAATAAGACCGGCGGCGGCGGTGCCGTGGGTTGGTCGGCATTGGCCCGTTCCAAAGCTGACGGCTATACTTTCGGTCAGTTGACCGCAGAATTGGCTATGGATCACTGGATCACTCCGGAAGTCACCGTTTCTTACAAGGATTTTGATCCTCTGCTCCTCATGAACGAAGATCCGGCTACCGTCACCATCAGTGCTACGGCTCCTTACAAGACTTATGACGAATTTATCAAATACCTGAAGGATAACCCCGGTAAAGTTCGCGGCGGTGCCACTTCTGTAGGCGGTATTTGGCACGTAGCCATGGGGTTGTGGTTGCAGGCCGTAGGTTTGCCTGTGGATGCTATTACCTATATTCCTACTTCAGGATCTGCCGAAGCTTATAAGGAAATGGCTGCAGGCGGTATCGATTCCTGCTTTACTTCTGTAGCCGATTCGGCAACTATGTATAAGACCGGCAAAGCCATAGGTTTGGCGGTGATGTCTGATCAGCGTGATCCCAAGTTCCCGGATATTCCTACTGCCAAGGAATTGGGCTCAGACATTCAGGTCGGTACTTGGCGCGGACTGGGACTGCCCAAGGGAGTTCCGGCAGAGCGTCGTGAGATCCTGCTTAATGCCATCAAGAAAGCCATCGAAGATCCTTCTTACAAGAAGTTCATGGCTGATCGCGGTTTCGGTATTAAGGTCTTAGAAGGTGAGGATTTTGCCAAATATATGGAGAAATCCGATACCGATCTTGGTGCAACGCTTAAAGCTTTGGGATTGGCTAAATAAGTTCAGATAAATAAAGGCCGTCTTTCAAAGACGGCCTAATTGTTTTCACAGCACGCTGATTTATTATTATGAAAATACATGATTTTTTGCTGGGATTGATCATTGCGATCATCGCGGTGGCTATCTTTGTAGTCGCCAAAGATTTCCCGGATCAAAATGACGGCAAACCGGGAGCCTGGCTGTATCCATGCGCTTTGGCCATCATTACCTTCATATGCGGAGTGGTAATGTCGTTAAAAGGCCTGCGTCACCTTAAAGGAGAAAAGCTTTTCGTGCTCAACAAAGAGCTTTCCTCTTTCGGAGCAGTAAATATAGTCGTTGTAATAGCCCTTATAGTGTTTTACATCGAAGCTTCGGAGTATTTGGGATTCCTAATTTCCATGTTCATAGTGATCGCCGTAATGCTTACGATGTTGCGTAACAAGTTTTGGGTGATCCTCATTACAGCTCCCGTCGCCACCTTGGTTATTTACCTTATCTTTTCCAAGGGACTTTTGGTTCCGTTGCCCGAAGGGCTGTTGTATTTCTAAAGGAGCCTTGACATGTTTTCATTTGATCTCTTGACTCAGGGCATCGCTTTGGTCATGGACCCCTATGTGTTGTTGGTGGTGATCTGCTCTGGATTATACGGACTCTTCATAGGCGCCATGCCCGGACTTACTGCCACTATGGCCGTAGCCTTGTTAGTTCCCATCACCTTTTATATGGAGCCGGTGCCGGCCGTAGCTTCGATCATCACCATGTCGGCTATGGCAATTTTCTCAGGCGATCTTCCGGGAACTTTATTGCATATACCTGGTACGCCTTCATCAGCTGCCTATTGCAACGATTCGTTTGCGCTGGCAAAGCAGGGTAAAGCCTCCATGGTATTGGGAGTTGATCTGGTACTCTCGTGCTTAGGCGGTTTGTTCGGATCTTTAGTACTCCTGTGTGCAGCTCCGGCTCTTGCGGAAGTTGCCTTGCAGTTTTCTTCCTATGAGTTCTTTTGGTTGGCTGTTCTCGGTTTGTCCTGTGCAGTTTTGATCTCAGGCGGTTCTCCCTTGCGCGGAGTGATCTCGCTGATGATCGGTCTGCTGCTAACCTGTGTAGGCTCAGACATCACCTTAGGATTTCCCCGTTTTACCTTCGGTAATTTAAGCCTTTTGGAAGGTTTCTCATTTATCCCGGCGATGATCGGTATGTTCGGTTTGGCCGAAGTATTGTCAAATGTTTCCAAAAAGGAGATGCACAATACTGAAATCATCAAGTTCACTACCGATGTCTTCAAAGGGATCGGAACGCTGGTGCGTAAGGTTAAGTTCCAAATTTTAAGATCGCAGTTGATAGGTACCGTTATCGGGATACTGCCGGGGGCCGGCGGTGATATCGCTGCCTGGATCTGCTACGGTGTGGGCAAACGTTTTTCCAAAAATCCTGATGAATACGGTCAAGGCAGCGTTGAGGCCATCGCCAATTCCACTACTGCTAATAATGCAGCTATATCAGGTGCGTTCATCCCTGCTTTGGTGTTCGGAATACCAGGAGATTCGCTTACAGCCATCATTATCGGCGTACTCTTTATGAAAGGTTTGGAGCCGGGACCTTCGCTCTTTACCGAGCACGGAGACTTCCTGTATGCCATTTATGTGGTGTTCATTTTGGCCAACATTTTGCTGTTGCCTTTGGGCTATATAGCGATCAGGCTTGCTACCAAGATCATGAAAGTTCCGCCTAAACTTTTAAACCCTATCATTTTGGGATTCTGCATGGTGGGTGCATATGCCATTAACAATGACAATTTTGATATTACCTGCATGCTGTGGTTCGGTATCGCTGCCTATATCATGATCTCCAATAGCATCCCGGTAGCTCCTGCCATTTTGGGTTTGGTGTTGGGACATATGCTTGAAAATACTTTCATGCAGTCCATGATCAAGTCAGAATGGGATCCGCTTTCATTCTTCAGCCGTCCTATTTCCGCTACCTTGGGACTTATTACCGTCTTGCTGTGGTTCAGTCCTTTTATAGTAAAAGCGGTGAAAAAGGCCCGCGCCAAAGTTTGAAATGTAAAAATCGTGCATTTAACCAAGATCCTGCCTTAAGGCAGGATCTTTTTTTCTGGTAACTGTTATCATTTTGTCAGGATTGAATAGTGATGAGGACGTAGGCATGAGCGTACTTTTAAAGTCGTTATGTATCATTTCCGCTGTTTTTACTCTGCAAGTTTTTGCCAAAGACGTGCACATGTACGAAGGTGACAGCCTGGAAATACCCGATGACTGGCAATTTCATCGCGGCAATCCTCTTCCGCAGGATCAGATCGGAACCTTGTTTTCAGCAGTTTCCGTCGACGGTTGCGGCTTTCGTCTTGACAGCGCCGGGGTCTCACAAACTCCTGATAAATTTGCAACCGGAGTTGCGCAATTTGATGATTATTTAGGACAACTTTTTGCGCGTAACGGCGTGAAGATCATTTCTCAAGATCCTAGCAGGGAAGTAAAACTGGGAGCTTTTCGTGCTTTGGAGAAAAATTATGAATTTGAGATCCAAGGGGCTAAACGTCGTGCCCGTATGTTGCAGTTTAACAGCAACCATCATCTCTACAATGCCGTGATCACTTCATCGTCTTTGGAGAATGCCGACGAATGTTTGGTGCAGGGAGTGAGTATCTTGAATACCGTGAAAAGCAGGTAAGTTTTTACCTGCTTTAAGAGTGATGATTAAGAAGGCTTATTTATTCAGTTCTTTCTTAAAGACTTTGATGATTTCCTGATATTCGTCATCTTTTAGATATACAGGATTGGCGTCTGAGAAAGGGCCGTTCCAGTTGGGACCGCCTTCATACTTGGGGCAGACGTGGATGTGCAGGTGTTTTACGGTATCGGCGTAGGATCCGTAGTTGATCTTGTCAGGATGGAAGCCGCGATGGATGGCGTTGGCAACCTCCATGAGTTCTGCCATAAAGGCATCCAATTCTTCCTTGGAAAGATCGGTCAAATCGGTGGCATGACCGTCAAAAGCTAAAATGCAACGACCGCGGTTTTTTTGATCACGGAATAAATAGAGTTTGGAGTGTTCAAAATCACAGATATGAATCATGAGGCTGTCGCGGTGTGCGCAAACAGGATCACAGTACATGCAACCTGAGTGGTTTTTCTCGTACATAGCAATTTCCTTAACTGTAAAAACGGTCTTTTAAGACACAATGCCATATGACACTTCTTTAATTATAGACCGTATTACCGATAAAAATCGTAAGCTTAGTGCATACAAAAAACCCCGCCTAAGCGGGGTGCTAATTTATCGGTAAATCAGAGCTTTTCCTTCATGCATTCGCAAGCAGCCTTTTCAACGGGTAGACA
>CALBLB010000210.1 GCA_937896115.1 uncultured Succinatimonas sp. | reverse complement strand
GAAGATAAATTTGAAAAGTATGTCGTTGGTTGGATCTAGATCTTCTTTTCTTTGAGGATCTACAGGGTATTCTTTTATTTCTAACAGATCCGCCATATATAAGCCCTGCTTAAGGTGAGAAGAAAAGTATTTTCTTCCTTTTTAACGGATCGCTTTGGGATTGTCAAACTTAATTTGTAATGCTTCAGGCCACATGTTTAGCCATTTTGTCGCCTGAAGATCCAAAATAAAAATCAAAGACTTCCTACAATCTCTTTAATAACATGCGGTCCTTTATAAATTAACGAAGAATAGATCTGCACGAGGCTTGCTCCGGCGTCAATTTTTTCGCGGGCCTGCACTGCATTGGAGATCCCGCCAACCCCTATAAGCGGAATTGAATGATCGACCATTTCAGAAACCAAATTCAATACCCTGGTACTGCGGTGGAACAAAGGTTGCCCTGACAAACCGCCCCATTCATTGGCATGCATCATTCCGTGAATGATCTCTCTGTCTACCGTGGTATTGGTACAGGTAATGCCGTCTACATGCTGCTCCATACAGACTTTACACAAAGAACGCAACTCGTTGTCACAAAGATCAGGCGAGATCTTAACCACCAGCGGGACATAACTGCCGTGTTCATCGGCAAGACGCCCCTGAGCTTCCTTTAAAGGACGGATGAGATCGGTAAATGTATCCGACTGTTGCAGATCGGTAAGATCAGGAGTATTGGGACAAGATATGTTAACGGCAATATAATCGGCATAAGGATAAACTTTTTCCATACACTCAAGATAATCATCAACGGCTTTATCAAGCGGCGTACTTTCGTTTTTTCCTATGGAGACCCCAATCACACCTTCATAACGCACCTGCTTTAGATTGTGAACCAAGTTATCCACGCCTTTATTATTAAAGCCCATGCGGTTAATGATCCCCTCGGCATCCAAAACCCTGAACATACGCGGCTTGGGGTTGCCTGCCTGAGGCTTGGGGGTTACCGTACCGACCTCGATAAAACCAAATCCCAAAGCACCGAAGAAATCAACAGCTTCGCCGTCCTTATCTAGGCCTGCAGCAAGGCCCAGAGGATTCTTAAATTTCAATCCCATGATCTCCACGGGACAGTCAGGAACGTTTTGCGCAAAGATCTTGGTAAAAGGCTCTTTGGACAAGGCATGTCCTACCTTCATGATGAAATGATGCGCATTCTCGGCATCGGCAGTGAAAAGTAAAGGCCTTATAAGACTCGGGTATAAAAAATAAGGGATCATTTACACTCCTAATTGGTACGTTCAAGACTTACGAAAGAGTTTTCACAAGTCACGGTTAATCTGAATCTCCCGTGTACCCCGTGCTCATCGGTGAATTTCTTCAGATGCGCTGCATCCAAATCCACTACCAATCCTTCCTCAGTACGTACTCTCAAACGTTTCACACTGCCGCGATATACCTCAAGCAGCATGTCTTCTGAAATATTTAACGAAAAATAATAATATCGGTATCCGTACACTTTGACTCTCTATTTCAAAGCAGCTTCAATTTTTTCTGACAGCCCGCGGCTTAAATTGGGAATACCTGCAAGTTTTTCAAGCTCTTCACGCATAAGTTTGGCACGCTCTTCATCAAAACGCTTAAATGACAGCAAAGGCGTAACCAATGACGCAGCCAGCATGGCATTGGTATCATTCAGACGACGTATGAGTGAGGACAACAGATGATAGCCTGCTCCGTCACGACGATGCAAAGCGACAGGATTGGATCTTGCCAAAGTTCCCACCAAAGCCCGGACGCGGTTAGGATTATTAAGATCAAACTTAGGATGTTTGAGCAATTTTCTTACCGAGAATACCGTTTCCTCGTTTTCGACCATGGCCACCACTTTAAACATTAAGTCCATGGCTAACACATGTTCGCCGAACATGTGCTCATATTGCGAGAAGAGCTCTTCACGACAGCTTAAATCAAGCTCAGCGGCACTCTTCATTGCAGCCAGGCGATCAGTCATGTTTTTGGCATTGCGATAATGATTTCTCACGAGCTCAGAGGCTTCTTTTTCCATTCCCTTAGCTTTTAAAGACAAAGCCAGCATGTTCAGGGCAAGGCAATTTAAAGCCCGATGCCCCATATCCGCAACCGAATATTTAGGTGATTGGGCCTTTACCGTCTCATATACTTTGGCAAATTCCTGCTCAAGGGACGAGGCCAGCATCTGCTTTAGCGTTCCTCTTACCTTTGACAGGCCGTCCAACGGAATGACGTCTTTAAAAGTCTGCATAAATGCCGTAATGGGCTCTACGGTCAAAATACGCGAAATCAGGATGGGATCGCTCTTGTCGTTTCTTGATGAAAGTACCCATTTAAAGGCCTCGATAAGTTTTGACGGCACTTCGCATTCAGGTTTTGACAGCATGGCATGTACGTAACGGTTTTGCAGTTGTACAGATGCATCGCTCTTGATGAAAGGATCGCTGCTAAAACGCAACATACGTGCAAGATCTTCATCAGCATAATTACATGAGAACTTGACTGGAGCAGAAAAATCTTCAAAAAGTACCGGCAAAAGTGACGACACTTTTACTCCGGACTCTTTTTGTTTTTCATCTAATGAAAAACTAAATGTCTGAGCCTGCTCATTTACCACGCTGATCCCGGATGCATTCTCTCCTTGCAATACCACACGATGGCCGTTTTCATCCATAAAACTCATGCGTACGGGAATAACAAAAGGTTCGCGAGCTTTTTGGTCAAAGCCCGTGCAACTTTGTGAAAACATGAGTTTTAAGTTGCCTTGTACATCATCACATTCCCATGATGCTGTTACCTCAGGAGTACCTGACTGACTGTACCAACGTCTGAATTGATCAAGACTTAAATTGCCAGCATGCTCCATGCATACTAAAAAATCTTCAATAGTTGCTGCTTTGCCGTCAAATTTACTCAGGTAATCGGCAAGACCTGCCTTGAATTTTTCCTCACCTATTAAGGTATGGATCATTCTGATCACTTCGGCACCTTTGTCATAAATGGTAACCGTGTAAAAATTGTTCATCTCGGATACTTGCTCAGGGCGTACCGGATGAGCAAGCGGTGAGGCATCTTCAGCAAATTGTGCCGTACGGATCACGCTTACGGCATTAAGACGAGAAAGGGTACGCGACGCTACGTCGGATGAGAATTCCTGATCGCGAAATACGGTCAAGGATTCCTTCAGCGAAAGCTGGAACCAATCGCGCAATGTCACCCGATCACCGGTGTAATTGTGAAAATACTCATGTCCGATGACACTTTGTACGTCGTAGAAATCCATATCGGTTGAAAGTTCAGGATCGACCATCACATACACCGAATTAAAGATATTCAGAGACTTGTTTTCCATGGCTCCTTGGTTGAAGAAATCTACAGCTACTACTTTGAAATTGTCCAAATCATATTCAAGGTCAAAGCGATCTTCATCCCATTTCATAGCATCTTTGATGCACTGCATGGCAAAAATCCCGCGTTCATAACTGCCGCGATCCACATAGAGTCTCAAATCGACGTTGCGACCGCTTTTGGTGGTAAAACGATCGCGCACTATATCAAAGGTTCCTGCAACCAATGCGAAGAGGTAAGAAGGTTTGGGGAAAGGATCTTCCCACACGGCATAACTGCGGCCGCGTTTTACGCCTTTTTCAATGAGATTTCCGTTTGATAACAACACTCCGCAACCGTACTCAGGTCCGATGATGGTTACCTTATAACGGCATAACACGTCGGGACGATCAAGAAAATAAGTGATGCGGCGAAAACCTTCCGGTTCACACTGGGTACAAAAACAGCCGTCTGATTTGTAAAGCCCCATAAGTTCGCTGTTTTGCGCAGGAGCGATGACGTTTTCAATCTGCAGTTCAAACTCGTCAGGAACTTCCTCAACCACCAAAGTGTCTTCATGCTGAGTATATTTGCAGTTGCCGCCGTCAAGGCTTACATTTTTCAAGCTGAGCTCTTCACCGTTTAGGATCAAAGGTGTCTTTTTATCGCTGCACAGTCTGCGATAACGCACCAGCGAAGTCACCTTGGTGGCGTCATCTGAAAGATCGAAAGTTAGTTCGCAATTTACTGCGGTGAAATCCGGAGCTTTGTAATCACTGCGTTTTTGAGCTTTGAACTTAGCTGCCATGTTTGTATTCCCGATTAAAAAAAGCGGGAGAACCCCGCCTTTTGAAAAGATTTTAAGTAGGCGGAGCAAAACGGCGCAATACCGGTGCGTTGCCGGCCTTATACAGGTGCTTTTGCTGGGCTTTGGCAAAATCAGCGGCTATGTTTACGCATTCTTTTAAAAGCACGTCATCAAACTCAAAGTCTTCAGGAAGATCTTTGATATTCTTGATCTCGTCTTTTCCCATAGCTTTTAATCTGATATTTGCCGAATTAAGTCTGAAGGCATCGTCTTCTGCCTTCATCTTCATACGCTCATCTAAGGCAAGCGGAATATACTTTTCATGCTTTAACCTGCGATAACGGCTAAGCTCCTGCGACATCAGAGCGAAAACGGCATCGTTCTTGACTCTTTGCTCGTGCTCGTTTCTTAACGCAGGAACATAAGCATCTATATCAAGATACTGAGTGTAAGTCTCAGGGGCGATACTGTCCCATGGCAAAGCATTCTTTTCCGTGCGTTCGCCGTACTCCTGATCATCTACGGTTCCCGGCAGCACTACATCGGGATTTACCCCTTCAAGCTGAGTTGAACCGCCGTTGATGCGATAGAACTTACCTATGGTGTAGTGAATGGAACCAAGAGGTTTGGTTGAAATGTCGTAAATACGTTCCAAAGGTCTGCTCTGTTGTACCGTACCCTTGCCAAAAGAAGTATCACCGACTATCAAAGCACGACCGTAATCGCGTAAAGCCGCGGCCATGATCTCAGAACTTGAAGCGGACAGACGATTGATCATCACCACCAAAGGTCCGTCGTAGGTTACGGAACTGTCCTGATCGTTTTGTACCAATTTGTTGCCGACGGCATCGCGTACTACCACAACAGGACCGTCTTTAATCCGCCGTCTGATCGCAAATCCACGATCACTGAGGCAACCTGCTGCGCTTTAAGTTTTAAGAGCTCGCGTTTTAGATCCTGATGCAAATTGGTATAAAAACTTTTTACGCTGATGACGCCCACCTTGGTACCGTCATAGGCTGTTTTTACTTCACCCTTGGCCTCTCGATCCTGTAAACGGATCTTGTCGCGCACCAGTTCTACTGAGAAGGTTTTAAGCGAGCTACCTTCGCCGCGCTCGATTTCCAAAGTTACTTTAGTGCCCTTGGGTCCTTTG
The DNA here is from genome assembly GCA_937896115.1 of uncultured Succinatimonas sp. Taxonomy (GTDB): domain Bacteria; phylum Pseudomonadota; class Gammaproteobacteria; order Enterobacterales; family Succinivibrionaceae; genus Succinivibrio. The sequence goes on along the minus strand of CALBLB010000210.1, from coordinate 1,241 downwards.
ATCTTGCGTACAACGTCGTTAAGCCGCCATCCCGTGACGTCATCGTAGGTACCGTCTTGCTGTTTTACTCCCACAATGCGATCCTTGGCTTTGATTTTTTTAGATCGCTCTGCAGGAGATCCCGGGATCACCTCGGTAATGGAGGTGTATTCATCCTCTGAGGTAAGCACCGCACCTATGCCCTCAAGCGAGAGGTTCATATCATCGTTAAAATTTTCGGTGTCCTGAGGTGAAAAATAATTGGTATGGGGATCAATTGCCGTGGCAAAAGCGTTTTCAAAGGCAGAGAAGGCATCTTCGCTGTTGGTCTGAGCAAGCTTTGACAAAGCGGCGCTGTAACGTTTGTTAAGACGCTCTCTGGCCTGCTCGTCACTGTTGCCGCTTAAGATCTGATTGTCATATTCGTTCACTATCTCGTTGTGCCATTGACGCTTTAAATCATCATCGTTGGCGATAAAAGCGGCTTTAGTACGATCAAGTTCGAGTTTGGCTCCGTTTTCTGCCTTGGGAGTACTCTTTATAGCCTCAAGAAAATACAAATATTTGGCAAAACGCTTGCGCAATGCCGCATTATAAAGCTCATAGGGATAACTTAAATCGCAATATCTGACTGCTTTTAAAATAAGCGCCCGATTGCGATAAACCGCTTCTGCCTCGTCAGCATTTAAAAGAGAACGACCGTAATCTAGGTAGGACAGGTATTGTTCGATAATGCGATCGGCAAAATTATCATCGAGGTTCACTACCTTGTAGTGAGCACGGGTAAAAAAATTGCCTATGCGTGAACAGGCTACCGTATGCTCGGACTCAGGAGCAAGTTGCGGCAGATCCGCGGCCTTGGGAACGATCATGCGGCCGCTGACTGCGGCCGCAAACAGCGCGGAGGCCACCGCGCCGCTTAATTTCAAAATCTTAAGCGCTTTAAGCACCAACGGCTGCTCCTCTAATTTTTACCAGCAGGGCTTAAGCCTTGTTTGCATCGGGAATAAGGATGCGTTCAACCGGCAGTGATACCGTCATACCGGTACGCAATGTTACCGCTGCAGCATTACCGGATGCGGTTTCGGCAACCACACCGCGCACGTAATGCTGTTCTGATGAAAGCACCAAAACTTCGGTACCGACCAAAAGCTCGCTTACCTTGGCTTTACGACCGGGGATTTTGATCTCAGGACGCTTTTTACGCTGAGCGTTAAAAGGTTTTCTGCCGTTTGCATTTTTGCGATTGTCTTTAGACTGGA
>CALBLB010000209.1 GCA_937896115.1 uncultured Succinatimonas sp. | reverse complement strand
GCCGTCAAAAACCAAAGCAACACGATAAATTTGCTCTTTAAGCGGCAGAGTATTGCCGTAATCAATGGATCTTATTTGCTCGACGGCTTCATGCAGAGCTTTTTCACATTCGCTCTCACCTTGAGCATATTTAAGCTCGATGACAAGACGTCTTTCGTTATATTCAAGTTCCAGATCGGATCTTCCTTTGGCGCTGTGTTTTTGGGAGCATACTGGTTGTTGCACTGCCAGCAGATAAAAACGCAAGATTTCTTGGATCACGGCTTCATTTTTAGCGATGTAATGATCGTATTGCAGAGTATTTAAAATGGTATTGAAATACTCCAACAGCTCTGAAGCGTTACCCTGTTTTAAGATCAGGCTTTCTTGAGAGGAGATCAAAGCTTCTTTGCCGGTGAACTTGATAAACAAGAGGCGATAAAGAGCTTTTCTGATCTCATTATTCGGGATCCCTAAGGTAAGTTCTACCTCGGAGCTTAAACGAGAGCGCAGAGTAAGATAGCCGGTCTGACACATGAGCACACCATGATCCATTGAAAGCAGGGAGGTTGGATTTACAAAGTCACCGTATTTGGAAATGACATGATCTCCTGCATGTCTTTCAAGATCGATTTCGTGTGTATTTAAGTAATTTACGAGTATGGACGGAACCCCACCGTTTTCAAACCAGTAGTCTCCAAAATAGATTTGCTCTTTATAGAAGTTTTCATTTAAAAAAGAACTTACCGACCAAGTTGAGAAGACTTTTTGCTTGTAGTCCTCATCAAAACAGTAACCGTCATATTCAAGAGCCATGCGGTCAAGTAGCTTATTGATGAAATCCTGCTGCTGTGCAGGCGGACATTTTTTAAAGTCCACTTGGTAGAGCTTTTGAGCGATGACGTCTAAATATTCTTTGAAGTATGTGGCTATTTCCTCTCTGGTATAACCGGTAACTGTGGCAGCGACGTGTTTATAGGTTAAATCGATGATATCCGAGCCTACTGAAAAGATGGAGACGTTTTTTAAACGGGTTACACCGGTAATTCCGAGAAAACGTATTTGAGGTTTGTCTTTTAAAACTCCGTAAAAAGAGCGCAGGCAATTTAAATATTTGTGGTATTCACTTGCGTTATCGATATTGTGAGTGAGCATGCAATCATACTCATCTATTAACAACACTATTCTCTGCTCAAAAGGCAAGGCACTGAAGAAAGCTTCAAGATAGTCGGCAGGGGTTTTAAGACTGGTCTTAATGCAAATACCTAATTTTTCTGCAAATTCTCGTATTTTTTCGCAAAACGAATCGGTAAATTGCTCAAAGTCATCTCGTATAAGTGCCACAAGACTCAGTCTGAATACAGGATATTTTTTGTCCTGCCAGTGAGAATAAATCCAGGTATCTTTGAAATAGGGATCAACTCCGAACTCAAAGAGTGTACCTATGGTATCTAAGGTAAGGGATTTTCCAAACCTGCGGGGACGGGAGAGAAAGATGCGATCTGACTGCTTTAGCATGTAAAAGATGTCTTTGGTCTTATCTACATACACGGCATTACGAAGCTTAAGATTGATAAAGCTTTTTGAAAAAACTATGTCTTTCATGATTAAACCTCGTAAACGGCAAGGATTTTCAAAGCAGTACGTCTTGAAAGTAAATTAGGTTTACATCCTTTAATTTTAAAGCATTTTTGCCGGTCTTTTAAGACATTGAGGTCACAACAATAAGACTGTAAATCAAGGCAGTTTTAAGCCTTTTTTTTCAATATGCTATACTCTTGCAAGTTACAAAAAGGCTTTGCAGTTTTTAACCTTACAAAACCTTATTGAACGAGAAAATAACGACGGTACGGTGTCTCGATCTCTTGATTCGAACCAAAACGTCCTAATTCACCAACACCGCCTCTGACGGTAATTTTAAGAAGACATTATGCTAAGCGATACTTTGCGAGAGGGTGCGCACGGCAGGGTTTTTAAAATCCTGTTTTGGATCATCATCCTTTCTTTCGTGTTTGCCGGAGTAGGCAATTACCTGATCCCAAGACTCAATACCGATCCTGTAAAGATCGGAGACTTTAAGGTGTCATCGTCCGACTGGACCGAGCAGTACAATCGTCGTACTCAGGAAATGCAGCGTACCTACGGTCCGCAGGCCACTGAATTGCTTGAAGACAAAAATTTCGTCAAATCCGTACACATGCAGGTGCTTGAAAACATGGTTGACAGCATAGCTTTAAATGCTGCAACTTACGAGCAGGGCATACGTATAGGTGATGATCAGGTAAAAGATACGATACGCCGTAATAAAGCTTTTTTTAAAGACGGCAAATTTAACAATGATCTTTATCTGGCATCGGTGCGCAATATAGGCGCTTCTCCTGAGTATTATGCCGAGCAGGTACGTATAGGATTGCTCGCAGATTCCATCCGTGCCCCGCTTACTGCCTTGTCATCAGTTCCCATGCCTTATGAACTCAAGGCCTTATCTTCACTGTTTGCTCAGGTACGTACGGTTGATCTTTATACCCTTGATCCTAAAGCCGTAAGTTCTGAGATCAAACTTAGTGACGATGAGATTAAGGCTTATTATGATGCCCATCACGATCAATTCATGGATCCTGCCAACGTACGTTTTAACTACGTGGTCCTGTCTTTGGATGAGATTAAAAAAGGCGTGAAAGTAAGCGATGACGCAGCTGAAGAGTACTATCGCATGCATCAGGACGAATTTACCGTACCTGAAAAGCGTGAGGTTTCTCATATACTCATCAAAAACGGTGAAGATCAACAACAAAAGATCGATGCTGTAACCAAAGGTCTTGAAAATAAACAAA
>CALBLB010000208.1 GCA_937896115.1 uncultured Succinatimonas sp. | reverse complement strand
CGGACAGTGATCAGTATTTTTTACGAATAAACTAAGTCTTTGTTTTACGATCACTTTTTCTAAAAATGAATTTAAGCACTTTTGCTTTATAAATTCAAACACTTAGTAACAACTTTGTGATCAACTGATCACCGTTTCAGATTTTTTATTCAAAAATGTGATCCGTCGATCTTGTCGGCATCTTGGTTCTATGAATGAACCTTCTTCATTCGTACCATAGGTCTCAATTACGTGGTACGGAGGAGTCGATGAACGAGAATTTTTTTCCTGAGACTGATGAGCCTGAATACAAAATAGAAGTCAAGGACGTCGGAAACTTGGCTCTGATTGCCGGAGCTTTCGATCATTTCGGTTTGCAATCCGTAATTGATGCTCATATTGGAAAGAAAGGATCTCACGTACAAGTGAACGCCGGAGCCATAGTTAAGGCTATGGTGTGCCAGTTGCTCAATGCTCCTTACCAGTCGCTAAACGGAACTTCTGAATATTTTAAACGGCGTCCCGTCAGTACCTTACTCAAAGATCCCGAGCTTACTGCCGGGGCACTGAACCGTGCGGTACTGGCCAGAACTCTGGATGATATTTTCGAGTGTGGTTGTGAAAAACTTTTCGTGCTGTGCTCGCTGAAAATCTCAAAGAAATTAGGCCTTAAGGTAACTTCTGTTCACATTGACTCCACAAGTTTTCATTATGACGGACAAAGTCGTCTGGAAGAAATTTGCAACGTCGTTTTGAACTTAGGATACAGTCGAGATCACCATCCTGAACTTAATCAGGCGATCTCAGTAATGCTGTGTGATGAACTGAGCCGCATACCAATTTTTCAAAAGACGGTCAGCGGGAACGTCAATGACAATAAATCATTCTTTGAGATGGTAAGAGACGACTTGCCTATGCTCAAAGAGCAATTCCGCCAGTTGCATTACCTTACGGGAGACAGTGCTCTGTGCACGGGCAAGATCTTGAAAGAAGCCGTAGACAAAGGCTTGGAAGTAATTACTCGTGTTCCCGATAAGTGCACGATTGCCAAGCGTTGTATCAATGAAACGGAGTATTCAGAACTCAAGAGCATCGATCCTGAAGATCCCACTTGCCTGACTAAAGCTAAATGGTGCGGTGAGGCAGAGATTGACGGAGTGAAGGTAAAGCTTTTGTTGGTAAACAACGAAGCCATGCGCTCTAAAAAAGAAGTCACCGTCAGAAAACACGCTGACAAGGAGAAAGAGGAATTAGAGAGCAAGCTCAAGAAACTGGCAACCAATCCTTGTAAATGCCAAGCCGATGCCGAGAAATGCATTCAAGAACTGCAAAAGAAACTGAAATTCTGTCGCCTCAGTGACATCAACTATGAAGAAGTACTCAAACACTCTCACCGCGGAAGACCGAGCAAGAACGAGCAGAAAGTACTGGCAGCCGTTAAAGTTTCCGCCACTGTTTCCATTAACGAAGAGTTCCTCAATCAAAGAGTAGAAAACGAACTTCGTTACGTGATTGCCACTACCGATTTGAAAAGAAAATGGACTGCTGCAGAGCTCATCAGCGTATATAAGAAACAATCCGTGATCGAGCGCAGTTGGCGTTTCATGAAATGTAAAAAACTCATGGTAGACGCCTTGTACTTACAAAAGCCGTCCCGCATTACTGCTTTGATGTGGCTCATGACTTTGGCATTGCTGGTTTATTCTGCCACCGAATACAAGATCCGTAAGACCATGGAAGAAAACAACCTCTCCATTCCTACACCGGATCACCATAAGACGACATCACGTCCGACTTTACAACGTTTGTTCCAATACATAGCGAACGCCTCAATCCATTTGACGATCATCAGGCAATTGGATCAATTCAAGATAGTCGGATTGACGCGTGAGTTAAAAGATCTCATCAATGCCCTGGGACGCGACTGGGCAACATATTTTCTCTCGACAACCTACCGCGCCGAACCGGGAGAAGATTTTTAAAAAATTGCTTGGTTGCAATCGGGGATGCTATATTCTGAAAAAATACTGATCACTGTCCG
>CALBLB010000207.1 GCA_937896115.1 uncultured Succinatimonas sp. | reverse complement strand
AAAGCAGAGGAATACGGATATTACGACGATATGGTAAAACTCATGAGAGTATTTTTATCGTCGGCATTAAAAACCAATAATGCAGTCTTCAAAGCGGTGTTGACAGGATGTCTTAGGGTATCCAAAGAAAGCATTTTTACCGGAGTAAATAATTTTTCCGTAAATTCGGTAATTTCGGATTTAGGAAATTTATCCGAGTGTATAGGTTTTACTCCTGAAGAAGTGCACGGCATGCTTGAGTATTACGGCTTGGAAGGTTATTCAAATCAGGTAAAACATTGGTATGACGGTTATCGCATTGCCGATCATGAATTGTACTGCCCTTGGGATGTGGTGAATTTTTGTTCAGATTCCTGTACTGCCAGACGATACGGAAGTAATGACATAGTTTGTCAGAATTATTGGGTAGGCACCAGCTCTAATGCAGTGATTAAAGAGTACATGCCTTATTTAAATGAGCAGGAAGCAGAGCGCATGCAGAGTCTTCTTGACGGGGGCAGTATAGAGTTCGGCGTTAACGAGCAGTTAAATTACAACGAGATCCGTTTAAATCACGGAGCTGATGATTTTTGGACTTTACTTTTGTACACCGGCTATTTAACCGTAGTATCGATAAAAAAAGTAAATTCCATGGAGCTTAGGTGTACTGCCAGGATCCCCAACGAGGAGATCAGATCCTGTTTTGAACAGAATATTTTAAGTTATTACAAAACCAGTCCTAAGATAGAGAGCAGTGCCCGCAACATCGCACAGTTGTTGCAAGCAGGGGAGGCTGATCAAGCAGCCGACGCCATTGAGGCAGTATTGGAAAACTATGTATCGGTAAGAGATTTTGCTACCAAAGCCAAAGCGGAGAATTACTATCACGGCTTTTTAAACGGCCTGTTTTCAAGTTGTGCAGACAGCATAGATGATTACCGTTCCAATCAGGAAGGCGGAGACGGGTATGCAGATATCATGTTCCGTTCAAAAGACCGTGCAACCGGGGTAGTGCTTGAGTTAAAGAGTGTAAAAGACGAGTCGGAGCTTGATGTTAGGGCAGCAACGGCCTTAAAGCAAATCACCGACAAGGGATATTACCGAGGATTTAAAAAGCGCAGTTTAAAGCGGGTGTACTGTTACGGAATAGC
>CALBLB010000206.1 GCA_937896115.1 uncultured Succinatimonas sp. | reverse complement strand
GTTTTGTACGTGACTCATTTCGTGACCTAAGACGGCCAAGAGTTCGTCGCGGTTCATGCGTCTTAAAATTCCGGAGCTTACGGCTACCAAAGCTGCATCTTTATTCCAACCGGTGGCGAATGCGTTCATTTCGTCAGCAGGGTAAATTCCTACTTCCGGCATGGCGACTCCTTTTTTATTTGCCAACATGTTTACGCTTTGCAAGAGCCATCTTTCATCATCGGTACGCGGAGAAGTGATCACCTGCACACGCATCGATTTTTTAACCATGGTTTTTGACAGAAATAGGCTGATTATGGATCCTGCAAATCCCATGACAGCCGACAGCACCAAGATGGTTCCCATTCCGCTTGATGATATATTGATCTGAAAGAGATAACAGACGATATTGACGATGATGCCGATGAGCAGGATCACTCCAAGCATGGTCGCCATGTATAAGATCCCTCTGCGAAGTAGCATGATTTCTCTCCAACAGTTAAAAAGGTAAAAAATCAGGATTAAAGAATTCTAGCAAAAGGCTAAGCCTTACAGGCACAGAACTTTATTAGGATCAAAGAAAAAAGCACACGGCAGTACATTCAAGTGCCACTAGGGCAAGCAAAAAAGCTACAACCAAAGCCCCTTTAAAAGTTTTGGGTGTACCTATGGCCACATACATCGAAAGTTTGGTACGCAACGTAATAAAACTTTTGGGGACTTTGCGTTCAAACCAAAGATCGCGCTTTTCCCCTAGCAATGCCCTGATCACCATTGCTGTTGCAAGAGAGAGAAGCAAACAAAGAAAAATTTTACCGGCAGGAGTCATGGGAAACCTAAGTCTCAGAATACGAATGTTTCATATTAACAGCATTTTCTTTAAAAAAATGCAAAAACATGCGCAAGATCAACATTTTCTTATTTTCTTTGTCTATTTTGCGGATCAAGCGACAATTTGCTCAAAAAAATTTTTAAGTTTGCTTTAACTAATCTATGTTTACATGAGGAAAACGGTAAATTGTATCTATGATGAGACTTTTTACTGCATTCTCAGCTTGTCCACGCTTTTTCGGGCGGTTTTGTCCTGTCCGGTAAGGAGTAAACATGGATCCTGCAGTTGTTACGCTGGCAGTTTTAGGTGCGGTTGCCTTCCTCTTTATAACCGAAATCATTCCCATGGCTGTAACCGCCGTCAGTGCGGCGGTAGTTTTGGGACTTTGCGGGGTACTCTCGGCAAAAGAAGTCTTTTCAGGATTTTCCAATTCAACGGTAGTGCTCTTTGGCGGCATGTTCGTCGTAGGCGCGGCTATGATGGAGACGGGGCTTGCGCAAACCGTCGGTAAGTTTGTTATAAAAGAGGTGGGGATCAGGGAAAGACCCTTGATGGTGGCTTTGATGCTGGTAACCATCTTTATGTCAGCCTTTGCCTCCAACACCGGTAGCGTAGCCTGCCTTATGCCCATGGTTATAGGAATTTGCGTATCGGCAAAGTTGCCTTCTGCTCCTTTGCTTATGGCTTTGGCCGTAGCCGCAAACACTGGATGCAACCTTACCATGGTTGGTACTCCTCCTAATATGCTCGCCAATGCCGCGCTTGAGAATGCCGGATTCGAGTCATTCGGCTTCTTTGAATTTTCAATCATAGGCGGTCCCTTGTGCATAGCCTGCATGATTTTTACCGTCTGGCTTGCCCCGAAAATGTTGCCTAAAGCACAGGCAAAACTGATGGGCGTTTCTGAAATGAAAATGCCTGAAGGGAATATACGCGGACAAATTCAGGCTGTGCTCATTCTTGCCGTAGTGGTGGCAGGACTTATCATCGGGATCCCGGGGGTATCTCCTGCAATGATGGCCGTGATCGGTGCTTTATTATGCGTACTTACCAAGACCATTACCGAAAAGCAGGCTTATGACGGCATCGACTGGGTTACGATCTTCTTGTTTTCCGGAATGCTGCCGTTGGCAACGGCACTTGATAAAACCGGTGCAGGACAGATGGTTGCCGATTTCGTGGTGGAGCTTATGGGAGCCGAGCCTTCTGAAATGACCATCATGGCCGTGCTGTTCCTGTTATCCTGCGGTCTTACCCAGTTTATGCCCAATACTGCTACGGCAGCTTTGCTTATTCCCATAGGCTTGTCCATATCCAAGCACCTCGGAGTATCTCCCTATGCCGTAACCATGGCGATCACCATCGCAGCCTCAAGTTCTTTCGCAACTCCGGTAGCTACTCCTCCTAATACGCTCATCATGACCCCTGGTAATCTGCACTTTAAAGATTATCTCTTATTCGGCGGACCGCTTTGTCTGATCTCTTTCATACTTTGCGTTGTGATCATCCCGATGGCATGGCCGTTTAGATGAATGTGCGTTACAAAGCAGTTTTGAAAAAAGGCCCGTATATTCGGGCCTTATTCTTAAAAGCTTTGTCCGTGATTTGTTATACTTTCTTTAAGGCATTCTTAATTTGCTAACAAGCTTAAGCATAAGGAAAAATGTATGATCTCCCTTTCGATTCTGCAGCAACTAGATCCAGAGCTCTTCGCCTTTTTTGAAAAGGAAATGGAGCATCAGCATTCGTCGCTTTCTTTTATCCCGGATGAGAATTCGACTACGCCTTTGTGTGCTGCCATCATGGGAAACGTGCTGGTAAATTCAGTAGGCAAGGTTTCATATTCTCGCGCAGAAGGACTTGAAGCTTTAACAGCAGATCGTATCTGCAGACTCTTCGGCGCAGAGCATGCCAATATACGTACTCTTAATATCGAAGCGGCCTCCCGAGTAGTCTTTCAAGCTTTGACCAAAAGAGGCGACGTGGTTTTGTCGCTTGATCTGCGCAAGAAAGAGCACTGCAACAGTGAAAATTTGGTATTCCGTTTTGTGAATTTCGGCATCGATCCGCAAAAACAGGAATTAAACTACGACGACATCGAAAAGACTGCACGCGAAGCTAAACCGCATCTTATTATTCTCTCTCCTGTAAATTATCCTCAGGATATAGATTACAAACGTCTTGCCGACATAGCCAAAGACGTAGGAGCGCTTTTATGGTGTGATATTTCTCAAAATGCAGGATTAATTGCCGCAGGACGTCTAAGCTCACCGGTTCCTTATGCCGATGTGGTTACCTTTACCGTACACGGTGCCATGCAGGGACCTCAATGCTCGGTGATCCTCTCCAAAGAGGAATTGGGAGGTGCCATCGACCGTGCCGTGATGACTTCCGGGCATATAGGTTTGCTTACTGCGCAGCTGTCAGCCCTGTCGGCACGTATTCATGAGATGGGAAGTGATATTTACAAGCAGTATTCAGATGCGGTGATTGAAAATGCTCAGGCTTTGGAGCGCGGTTTGCGCAAGGGCGGAATGAGTATCATCGGCCCGGGTACGCATTCTCACTTCGTCATGATTAATATGAGAAATACCGCTGTATCGGCACGCGGTGCACAGGAGTTGTTGGCAGACTGCAACGTCGGCGTACGTTACGCTACGGTATGTACGTCGGATCCTGCCGTAAAATACGATTCGGTGCGTTTCTCCGTGCTTTCTGCCACGACCCGCGGACTAAAACCCAAGGCTTTGGAAGAGGCCGGTGAAGTGATCGCCGCCTATCTGAGATCTCCTGATGACGAACATGCCAAACAACTGTCTTCAAAGATAGCCATGCTTACGGCAACGTTGCCGTTCTTTGCAAGCAAGTGGCTGCCTCAGGGAGTTGAGCATGAAGGTCTGTCTTTTGACGGGACTTCAGTTTTGTCATGAAAACAGATTTTCAAAAAGCGGATCTTTTTGCAGTGGCGCCCATGGTGGACGTCACTACTTCAACTTTTCGCCGTATTGCCAGGCTTTTTACTAAAAAAGCCATGCTGTATACCGAGATGATTGCCGCCGATGCCATCGTGCACGGAAAAGACGAATTGCTGGAGTTTGATCCCGGTGAACAACCTTTGACTTTGCAATTAGGCGGAAGCGATCCTGAAAAATTGGCTTTTGCTGCCAAAGCAGGTGAACGCTTGGGTTACAGCGTGATCAACCTGAACGCCGGTTGTCCGTCCGATAAGGTGCAATCAGGAGCTTTCGGAGCGGTGATGATGAAAGATCCCGAGCATCTTGCTGATTGCATTAAAGCCATGCAGGATGCCGTAAGCATTCCCGTAACGGTAAAAACTCGCATAGGTTATGATGATTGTGACAGTTTTGAATTTACCCAAAAACTTATCGGGGCAATTCACGATGCCGGTTGTCGTCACATCATCGTGCACGCCAGAAAATGCTGGTTAAACGGTCTCTCTCCAAAAGAGAACAGAACCAAGCCTCCGCTTGATTATTCAAGAGTATATGCTTTAAAGGAAATTTTTCCCGATACTGCGTTTACGATAAACGGCGGGATCACCAGCATCGAGCAGTGTAAAGAGCATTTAAAACACGTTGACGGCGTGATGCTGGGACGTGAGATCATCGATAATCCTTATATCATGGCTGAAGTTGATGCAAAGCTCTTTAATAACGGTTCTTTGATAAAAGCAAGAGAACAAATTCTTCAGGAAGCTGCAGAGCTTATCAAATCCTATGAAGATCACGGGGGCAAATTCAGGTATATGGGGCAACATCTGCTGAATCTTTTTTCAGGATGCCAAGGTGCCCGTGCCTATCGTCGTTATCTTTCAGAACATCTTGGGGATGCCCATGGTGAGGAAGTCTTGCTCAAGGCTTTTTCTTTTTGTAAGAGATCCTGATCAGCATACCTTTAAAGAAAAAGGAGTTAGCAATGGAGCTGTCCTGCAATTCTAATTTTACTTTGAACAATGATGTAAAAATGCCGGTTTTCGGACTGGGAGTATTTCATTCCAAGGCAGGAGATGAAACTGCCAATGCGGTAAAAAGTGCAATTGTAAACGGCTACCGCATGATAGATACCGCCAGAGCTTATTCAAATGAAGCAAGCGTAGGTGAGGGAATAAAGGCATCGGGCGTTAAACGCCAGGATCTTTTTGTAACGACGAAGTTATGGAAGACTGATTACGATTCTCCGCGTCGCGGGCTCGTCG
>CALBLB010000205.1 GCA_937896115.1 uncultured Succinatimonas sp. | reverse complement strand
AGGAACGATCACGAAATCACCGGCTTTAAGATTTACGGGAGTATAGAAAGCAGGGGTCTTATAGAAATACACATCATTCTCAGGCTTGGACTCTTCAAGTTCGCCGTCCTTGGTCAGGGCAACGCCGAAAGTCTCCTGACCTTCAGCCAGATACTGGATATCAAAGAAATCCTTGTGGGCTTCAAAACGCTCTTTGCCTGCAGGCACCGTGGTATAGCGCTGAACCAAAGCGAAGACACCGTCTTGAATGTCATAACGACCGTCAGCTAAATTCTTGATATCGTTTTCACGCAACCATTTGAAAGAGGCCTTGAATTTAGGAGCCAGATAGTCATATTTCTCTGCAATTTCTAATGAAGTAGCCAGCATTTAATAAATCCTCCGAAGCATGGTTTTCACTGGATGTCGATAATAGCAAAGACCGCAGGAAGATCCCACTATTAGCTTAAAAAGTGCCGCTTAGTTCTCATTTTTTTGCTTGCATGCAAGTTTGATGTAAAAAATCTTAGTTTTTCATGTACATACATTTCATTTTTGACTATGCTTCAACGGAATATTTCATTACTTGGATTTTAATGATGGAAAAATTACCGCTTAGCGTGATCGTATTAGCCTATAACGAAGAAGATAACCTTCCTGATTGTTTAAAAAGTGCTTCTTTTGCAGCGGAAATCATTCTTGTTGACAGCGGCTCTACCGACAAAAGCGACGATATTGCCAAATCTTTCGGATGCAAAATCCTTCAACGTCCGCTAAACGGAGATTATGCGGCACAACGAAATTTTGCCATTGCTCATGCAAGTAATGAATGGGTAATGATGCTGGATGCAGATGAGAGGATCACCTCAGAACTTGCAGAAGAAATCAAAGAAGCGGTGCTTTCAAACCAAGACTTCTGCTGGCGGATTTCAAGGGAAAATCATTTTGTAGAAGGTAAAGTTCTGCACGGAGTATTAAGACCGGATAAAGTCGAAAGATTATTTAAAAAAAGCAGCGCTAAATATGAAGGCTCGGTACATGAAAGATTGCAGTGCCCGTTTCCCAAAAAAGAATTACAAGGAAGACTCATCCATTTTCCCTATAAAAGTTGGGAAATTCATTTAGATAAAATGAATCGTTATACGACCATGCTCGCACAAAAGTATGCGGCTCAAGGCAAAAACAGCAACTTCTTATCTGGGATCATGATCAAACCGCTTTGGGCTTTTCTTAAAACCTATGTTGTGCATCTAGGTTTTCTGGACGGAAAATTAGGATTTGAGTTTTGTCTGCTTCACGGTTTCTACACGCTTGAAAAATATATTAAATTACGCAGTATTAACCGTTTTAACGGGAGAATATGATGAAGATTTCCGTGATCATCAGCACCTATAACCGCCCTGATGCCCTACAACTTATCTTGCAAGCTCTCAATGATCAGACTGACAAGAACTTTGAAGTAATAGTTGGTGACGACGGCTCGCGTAGCGATACGACTTTAATGATCCGGAACATGCAGAAAATTTGTAATTACAAAATTGTTCATGCTTTCCAGGAAGATCAGGGATTCAGACTTTCACGTGTCAGAAATCTTGCCGCTTCGTTATCCTCAGGAGAATACCTGATTTTCTTAGACGGCGACTGTATTCCCAGAACTTCCTTTGTCAAGGTACATAGGATGTTAGCCCAAAAAAATTGTATTGTGGCAGGAAACAGGATTTTACTTTCAGAAAGTTTTACCAGACAAATTCTCTTACACGGAATAAAAATTTGGCATTATTCAGTTTTAGATTGGGTAAAAGCATATCTTAAACATGATATAAAAAGACTGCATCCTTTTATTACTTTTCCTTATTTTCATTACTTGAGGCTTTTGCATAACAGTTGGAAAAAAGTCCGCGGGTGTAATTTTGCTTTATTTAAAGATGATTTTTTTAAAGTAAACGGTTGTGACAGCGGCTTTGAAGGATGGGGATATGAGGACTCAGATCTCGCTGTAAGGCTTATTCATGCAGGGATCAAAGTAAAATCAGGCAGATATGCTACAGCTGTGTTACATCTTTGGCACAAAGAAAACGATCGTACCAACCAAGAACACAACCTAAAAAAATTACAAGACAGAATTAATTCAAAAATTATAAAAGCCGCTGACGGGATAAGAGAATTAAAAAATGAAAATTAAATATTTACTAGATATTAACTGTAAGATTAAATATATAAAAAAAGCTACGAATTGAAATTAAGAAAGTTAATGGTATCTCCATTCAAATTACACAAGGTGATGCCGTCTTCATCCATCACGGCAAAACCTGCGGGGGTTCCTCCTTTAGGAATAGTGGTCGACCCGGGGTTAACATTGATCACTCCGCTTGGCTTTCTAAAAATACCTGAAACATGAGTATGCCCAGACAGCACTATATCTCCTGCTTTAAGCCCCAGTTTGTCACGCTCTGCTTCAGTTTCATAACGATATAGATGACCGTGAGTTAGCATCACTCGTATCGTCCTATCTGACTTGGGAATTAAAATCCAACCGTAAGGCGCTGTACAAGGAAAAGAGAATACCATTTGATCTACTTCGCTGTCGCAGTTTCCGCGTACGGCAATTATTTTGTCTTTAAACTTTTCAAGTTGCGGGGCAACATCCATAGGGCTGTAGCTTTGCGGTACACGATTACGCGGACCGTGATTCAATAAATCCCCAAGCAAAACCAGATAATCACATTTAAAGGCGTCAAAAAATGAAAGAGCTTCCCTCAGTTCATCATTACCGCCGTGAATATCAGATAAAATCAAATAGCGCATAAAATTTTCCCCAGAGACGAAGAACGATACAAGAAACAGACTAATTTTCTTATATTTTCAAACAGATCGCTAACCTAAAAAAATTTTTTCCCAAAACAGTTGACAGCTAAAAATAAACGTAATATTTTTTTAATCAGGATTTTAAAGGAGCTGTTAAATGCTGTTTTCACACGCTGTTTGTTGTATGTGTTGCGGTTGCATGTGTAATAACACGTGCATGGCTTCCTTTGTGCAACGTCAGCTGAATATGTAGATCACAGCGTTTGTACAGATCTTTAATTAGGAAGCCAGAAAGGCTTCCTTTTTTTTTCTTAACGTCGGACTGAATTCCGACAGGCTTAAAAACTCAGGAGTTTTAATATGGCCGTTTATAGCAAAATCACCGATCTTATTGGCAATACCCCTCTCTTGGAGCTTAGCAAGACCGAGAAAAAGTACGGTCTGAAAGCAAAGATCATCGCAAAGCTCGAGGCTTTCAATCCGGCCGGCTCTATCAAAGATCGCATTGCTTATGCCATGATCAAAGATGCGCTTGCTGACGGCAGGATCAATCAAGACAGTACCATCATCGAACCTACATCCGGTAATACCGGTATCGGTCTTGCTATGGTGGGAGCTGCCTTGGGACTTAAAGTGATCATCGTTCTGCCTGCTACCATGTCAGAAGAAAGACGCAACACCATCAAAGCATACGGTGCTCAATTGGTAGTTACCGACGGTTCAAAAGGCATGAAAGGATCCATTGCCAAGGCACAGGAACTGCAGGCGGCCACTCCCAATTCCTGGATCCCCAATCAATTCGATAACCCTTCAAACGTCAACATCCATTACAAGACCACCGGTCCTGAGATCTGGAAGGATACCGACGGATCTGTTGATATTCTCGTAGGAGGAGTAGGTACAGGCGGAACGGTATCCGGAGCCGGTCACTATTTAAAAGAGCAGAAATCTTCGGTAAAAGTGATCGCCGTTGAGCCTGCCGCTTCACCGGTGCTTTCAGGCGGTAAAGCCGGTCCTCATAAAATTCAGGGTATAGGTCCCGGATTTGAGGCAGGCAATGTTAAACGCGAATATATAGACGAAATCGTAACCGTGAGTGACGAGGATGCCCTGAATATAGGCAGAGAAGTTGCCCACGCAGAAGGGGTTTTCTTGGGAATTTCAGGCGGTGCTGCCATAGCTGCCGCCATCAATGTAGCCAAACGTCCTGAAAACGCCGGTAAGAATATAGTAGTCGTGATCCCCGACAGCGGCGATCGCTACCTGTCAACTGCTCTTTACAAGCAAGACTGATATCAAATCAGAAAAAACCGCATCAAAGTTCTTAACGATGCGGTTTTTCTCTATATATCATCTCTTCTTTTCAAGTGCATACAGCATGCAGACAGACTTACCGCCTTCAACAAAACCGGTACGTAAAGTAAGACGTTTTACATTGTCGATAGAATTTGAAGTGATGATCACCGGAGTAGTGGCATTAAATCCTTCGTGACGGATCAGATCGAGATCGAACTTACATATGGGTTGACCTACTTCAACTTCCTGTCCCTTATGTACCAAAGGGGTAAAGCCCTTTCCTTCAAGCTTTACCGTGTCAATACCTATATGCACCAGGATCTCAGTACCGTCATAAGCCGTAACACCGTAAGAATGATTAGTAGGAGCGATCATGCTGATCACTCCCGATACCGGAGCTACGACCTCGCCGTTTCCAGGAATAATTGCCACACCGTCGCCTACTACTTTTCCTGAAAAAATGGGATCTTCAGTATCAGAAAGCGCAATCACTTT
Organism: uncultured Succinatimonas sp.; assembly: GCA_937896115.1. Lineage (GTDB taxonomy): Bacteria > Pseudomonadota > Gammaproteobacteria > Enterobacterales > Succinivibrionaceae > Succinivibrio. The sequence continues at coordinate 567 of CALBLB010000205.1, read as the reverse complement.
GCCGCTCAAAGGAGCAATTACCGGATAAAAATCACTTTTTTTAAAAAACATCACAACCTCATCTTAAAAGCATGATCACATGCAATTAACCATTGGTGGCCTCTTAGCCGCAATAAATTGTAGCAGAATGGCTTTACTTGTATTGAAAGATTGTTGCAATTTATCAACTTTATTCTGCTTTTATTATGCATAAAATTTCATTTATGTTGCATAAAGTTCATTTTAATCGCACAAAATGAGAACTTCCGCAAGCTTTGCAAACGGTTACGACCTTATACTTTTCTCATAAACGAAAGTTCGTATGTTTATTTATTCAAGCTTTCGTCAACTGTTTTCAAAACTTAACCGGACTTATTTGTCATGACTGATTACAAAAAACTGATCGCACAAGGTGATGCCGTACTGGGCATCGAACTTGGTTCTACCAGAATTAAAGGAGTGCTTATCGATCCATCAGACGGAACGGTATTAGCATCAGGCTCTCACGGCTGGGAAAACAGACTTGAAAACGGGATCTGGACCTACCACATCGACGAGGTTTGGACCGGCGTACAAGATACCTATGCC
>CALBLB010000204.1 GCA_937896115.1 uncultured Succinatimonas sp. | reverse complement strand
ATCTATGTTGATAAAAGTTTTTTGACTTTGACTTAAATAAGGAGATACTTCAACTTCGATGCGATCTGATGATTGTGAAAAAGCCCTGAATTCGTTAAAAAAGAACAAAAACATACAGGCAATGACCAACAGGATCAAAGCAAAAACAACGAGTACAAAGCTCTTGATCTTAAAACGAGTTTTATTTTTACGCTCAGGATCTGACTCCAAGGAAAAAACATCGGCCATAATTTTCTCCTATAAACCGTTTTCCACGTTCGGCATATAATCAAGGGACAAACGGTATAGAGTTCTGTCCTCTTTAAATTTATCAAGCAATTTGTCCAATTCCGTTTTTAAAGTCAATCTTCCCTGAGGAAGTACGATGCGTACGTCGGAAAATTTGCGTTTTTGGTTAAACTTATCTGGGCAAAGATAAAATATCGGTCCCCATCTGCGCAACATGCTGTATGCAGAAAGATTGTCAATATAGAGGGCATCGACATCACCGCGTTCCAAAGCACTGAACATATCTTCGTAACTTCCGTACAGCGTATAGTATGCTATCTGTCTGAAGTTGCGTTCACGGGCCAGGATCTCCGCTTCACCAGACGACGTTTTAACCCCGAAATTATAATTTGAAAGATCCGATGCCGAAGAAAAATTGAGATTGTAATTTGCCGACACGATCACAGGATAAGTTTTAATAAAATAATCGGTATATTCAAACGCTCGTTCCGAACTATGGTTTAACTCATATGCTCCCACCACGAAATCGACACTGCCGTGGAAAAGCTTCACATTAAGTTCTGAATAATTGCCGTAAACATAATGACATTGCGCTCCCATACCCTGACACAAGGCATCTGCAACATCCTGAGCAAATCCTACATGTCTTTTTCTTCTTGAAGAATAACGCGTGTACGGCTCGTGATGTTCTGGCAATCCTACGGTCAGAATAACGTGTTTGGCAATTGCCTGAGTGTTTGCACCGAAACAAACAAAAAAAGCAAGGCACATTCCCCAAAAAAATATATTTTTTTTAAAGAACATGCTTATTTTTAAAATAATTTTTTTTTGTCTCGGCAATTCCATTTTCAAATTTGTATCCGTTTTGCCTGTTATAGCAACCGCAACCATCATGAACCGTCTGTTTAAGCATGATTTTGCCCGGTTGTTTCTTTTCAAACAGACGTTTTTCATACAGATCTTATCAGAAAGGCGGCACAGCTCTTTAGGATTTATAATCATTGAGTGACATATGCCGCCTAATTTACCAGTACTACGCTGCCTGATATCCAAAAGAGAGCAAAAATCTGGCTTGATCCTCTCCCTGCACTT
>CALBLB010000203.1 GCA_937896115.1 uncultured Succinatimonas sp. | reverse complement strand
CATTGAAATTTAACCCGCAACAGCACCACGGTTCGTAGATGAGGCGGACATGAACACGACAGTTAAATTGGGACTATTTCGCAACGAGGATCGTCGTCCTTGGGATTGCGTTAAAAATATTCTTAAAGATCAAAATATCGATCTTGAGATCCAGATGTTTTATTCTCGCGATGTGCTGAATCTTGCATTAAATGCCGGCATGATCGACATGAATACCTATCAAACGGTTGAAAATCTCAACCGGGAAAATCGTGAACACGGCTATGATCTCACCGCGTTAGCTCCTACCTTCATAGAGTTAATGGGACTTTTTTCAAAAAAAATCACTTCAGATCAAGGTTTAGCAGAAAAAAGCCTGCTGATGTTGCCGCAGGATCCGACGGAACTTGCCAGAGCCTTGGGGATTTTGAAAGTTTATGATCTGATAAAACTCAGAAATGTTCCTCCTACCCATGCGCAGATTTCCGATATCATTGCAAATCCTTTGCATCTGCGTTTTGATACCTGTGACAGTGAAAATGCCGTAAGCATGCTTGACGACGAAAAAGTCGCGGCAGTGTTTTTAGACGGCAACATTGCAGCCGAGCAAAAAAAACTGTACAAGCTCGAGTGCATATGTTGCGAACGCAAAAATATAGAGCAAATCCCTGATTATCCCTTTGTAAAAGTTATGGCCGTACGTCGTAAAGATATCAATGATCCTGCGTACGCTGAAGTATTGCAGGCTTTCAGATCAGAAGAGACTCAGAACCTGATCAATAAATTGCAATTAGGGGTGATCATCCAAAACTTCTACTGATCGTACCAGGCAAAAACTTTTAGTTAAAATTACTATCAATATCAACTAATTAAATTAGGAATTTAAAAATTTTATTTTTTTTATTGACTCTTTAAATATTTGTCCTATAATGAACCCCGTTTTCACGACATGAGTCATGAAATTTTAAGACTTGGGGCCATAGCTCAGTTGGCAGAGCGCTTGCATGGCATGCAAGAGGTCGACGGTTCGATCCCGTTTGGCTCCACCAGTTTTAAATCCTTCTGCGGGGGATTAGCTCAGTTGGTAGAGCACCTGCTTTGCAAGCAGGGGGTCATCGGTTCGACTCCGTTATCCTCCACCATTCCTTCAGAATTTACATACATTTCCGTTTTTTTGAGTATTACGGCATCTCCGGCGTATTTGCTATACTTATCAATTAACACTACAGAATACTTCACCAATTACCATTTTTTTCAGGTTGAAAAATGCGTCTTAAATTAACAGTTCTTTCGCTCGCCGTTGCAAGCTTGTTCTGTGCTCAGGCTCAGGCCACCGATTTAATGGATATATACAAAGAAGCCTATGTTCAGGATCCGGTGGTACAACAATTAAAAGCAGCCCGCGACAGCGCTTTTGCTCAGGTAGATGAAGCCAGTGCGGCTTTGCTTCCTCAGGTAGATGTTACCGGTTCTTTGACCGCCACCAGAACCAGTGGAAACGGCGGAGTAAATGCAAACAACCGCGCATCAAAAGCCAACCTCTCCCTCTCTCAGCTTATTTGGTCTCACGGAACCTGGCTTAACCGTTCCATCGCTGAGAAAAAAGCTGAAAAAAGCGAACTTGCTTACAAAGACGCGTTGCAAAAACTCATAGTCAGAGTCTCCGATGCCTACTTTAACGTGTTAAATGCAGCTGATGCTTTGTCCTATAACCAGGCTAATAATAAAGCTTTGAAAAACCAGCTTGACGAGGCCGTACGCCGTCTGCAGGTAGGACTCATTGCCGAAACGGACAAACTTGAAGCTCAGGCTGCCTACGATCTTTCCACTGCTTCAGTGATCGCCGCGCAAAACACGCTTACCAATTCATACGAGCAATTGCGTGCGCTGATAGGTCGTTCCGTTACCATTGCAGAACTTGCATCTTTGGATACCTCCCGTTTCAGCACTCCGGCAGTTCCCAATTCCCTTAAGCAATTGCTAAAAGAAGCTGAAGGTAACAATCTTACCTTGCAACAGGCGGTAGTTGACCGTGACATTGCCCGTGATGCCATTACCCTTGCCAAAAGCGGACATGAACCCACCGTTTCGTTAAATGCTCAGGCAGGTACCGGTTATACCCGTTACGATACGGAAATTGCTAATTCCACCCAACAAAACGGCAACGCTTGGAGCGAATCTTTAGGCATAGGCGTCAACATTCCTATCTATCACGGAGGCGCTACCTCAGCCCAGGTTGATCAGGCACAGGCCGATTATGTAGCCGCTTCGCAAGCTTTGGAGCAAACTCACCGTACGCTGATAAGCGACGTTAGCAACGGTTATAACAATGTAAATGCGGCCATAAGCTCGGTACGTGCATTTGAGCTTTCGGTAAAATCCGCCGCCTCGGCATTGGATGCAACCAGCGCAGGGTATGAAGTAGGTACCAGAACCATGACCGATGTTCTCGATGCTACCCAAAAACTCTACAATGCCATGCAAAATGCCGCCGCAGCCCGTTACAACTACATACTGTCGCGCCTTAATCTCAAATATACCCGCGGCAGTTTAACCGTCGAGGATCTCAAGACGGTTAACAGCGGTCTGCGTTAAACTTTCCGTGTCACAGATCTTAAAAAAAATAAGCGATCCTAAATTTAAACGTGACGGATCGCTTTTTTTGTCTACAATGTGAGAAATTTTTCAGGAGAAATATAATTATGGATATCAGATATTCTTGCAATCCGGAGGATTTCAAACGCTATACCACCGAGCAGATGCGTAAAGAATTCCTCATTCCTACTCTTTTTGAAGCTGACAAAGTCAACGTAACCTACTCCCACGTAGATCGCATGTGTTGCTTCGGTTGCATGCCGGTTAACCGCAGCGTCTCTTTGGACGACGGGATCGACGTATGGCACAATTTCGGCACCGACTATATTTTGGAACGCCGTGAGATCGGGATCTTCAATGTAGGCGGAAAAGGACGTATCAAAGCCGACGGCGTAGTCTACGAAATGGGTTATCAGGACTGCCTGTACATTACCAAAGGTACCAAAGAAGTGCTGTTTGAGAGTGAGGACAGCGCCCACCCTGCCAAGTTCTATATGGCATCGGCCCCCGCTCATCGTGCTTTCAAGACCACCTTCATTTCCATGAAGGATGCCAATCATCGTCCTTGCGGCGATTCCAAGAACGCCAATGAACGCACCATCAATCAGTTCATCCACCCTGACGTACTGCAAACTGCCCAATTATCCATGGGTATGACGCAGTTGCATTCAGGATCTGTATGGAATACCATGCCCTGCCATACCCATGAACGCCGTATGGAACTGTATTTCTACTTTGAGATCCCCGAAGATCAGGCCGTATTCCACATGATGGGTCAGCCGCAGGAAACCCGTCACATCATCATGCACAACGAACAGGCCGTGATCGGCCCTTCCTGGAGCATTCACAGCGGTTGCGGTACCTGCAATTACACCTTTATTTGGGCAATGATAGGTGAAAACATGGCATTTGACGACATGGACGAAATTGCCATCAAAGATCTGCGTTAAACATATCCAAGCTCTCTCTTAAAGCAGGGAGAGCTTTTCCTATCGATAACTCAAATTCCTCTCGTATTTTCATATCGTAAAAAGCCCGTCTTTATCCTCATTAAGATAAAGGTTTGCGACTTAAGAGTTTGTCTTCAAAAAGTCTGGTTTCAAGCGTTTCCAGAGCAATTGCCGAGGTTTCCGGCATTTTGCGGGAAATAAAGACTGCCAACAAAGCACAGACGCTGGCACAAAAAGCAAAGAAAAAACTTAAAGAGTAATAACCTATCACCGGATTTAATTCATTGATCCCGCCTAAGAGCGCGGCAAAACAGGTGATATACACCACGCTTACTCCGAATTCACGACCTGCCGTAGGCAGAAGTTCAGGGACAAACACGAAGAAAAACAACACGAGACAAAGCATTGATGCATAAATAAATACCAACACCAGAGCCGAAAGCAAGATAGTGCTGATATTGCTAAATCCAAACAACGATGCCCCAGAAAGCAGGATCAGCGTCACCAAACAGGCGATAATACTGCCAAGCAATAAGCCTGTCCTTTTCATGCGATCAGAAAGCCACAAAGCGGTGATCGCTCCGAAGATCCCCACCGTAACCGCGGCTTTGATAAAGCCGTAACCGTAATCGTAACTGTAAGTATAAAAATAGCCTAAAAATTGTTGCTGAAAACGCGAAATTAAGTCCAAAGACGCATAAGGGATAAAAGCTATTCCGGCCATATGGATAAAAAAAGTCATGATAAGCAGGAGCCATAATGCCGATCTGTAGATCCCGGAATGTAAAAAAAGTCTTAAATCGCGATCAGGGAGTCTGCCGCGTTCGTTGATAAGAGCCAACTCACGGGCCGCCTCCATCTGATCATCGCGCAAAAAAATCAAAGACGCCAAAGCTGCTTCATTAAATCCTGCTCGTACCAACCAACGCGGGGATTCGGGAAAACGAATGATCACCGCACAGCATAACAACACCGCACTGCCTGCTATCAAAAATACTGCTGCTCCTGAATTGGCAGGCAACAGATCTCTGCATATGATCACAAAGCCTATACCGAAAGCACATCCTACTGCAGGAAGACAGCAACAGCGGCCGCGCATGAAAGAGGCGGCGATCTCGCAACCGTAAACCGTAGATGCCACCATAAAGATCCCGAATCCTGCACCGGCGGCTATCTCAGACAAAAGCAAAGTACTAAAAGACGGAGCCAAAACTCCGGTACAGTCTGCCGCAGCCCCGAAAACGAAGCCCAAAATGATGCCTATTCTGCGTCCTGATCCTGAAACTATGAATCCGCCCAAAAAAGCTCCTGCCAAAGCTCCCAGCAGGAACACTCCCAGTACATTGTCCAAATCGTAGCTGTCGAGCATAAAAAGGTAGGACAGTTGCTCACGAAAGGCAAACAGACTTCCTAAATTGATCCCGAAAAAGCCTGACATCAATGCACAAAGAAACATCATTTCCAAAGGACGCACATGCCTGTCTTTAATACTTAAGCTCTTTTGCATTGAACTACCTGCCAATCATCAAAAAACGGGCTAAAATTTCTCAAGTGATTTTACAACATAGCTTGCGGGTACAACGTATACAAAAATTACCGTCGCGCGGCAAACGTCTTAATGAAAAAGACGAGCGGCCCTGCTTGTGCTTAGATGCTAAAATTCGTACCCGATAGTTGTTATCCCGTATATTTGCGCCGAAGTTTTTTCTGAGGAGCTCTTCATGAGTCTTGATCGTCTGCCTTCATTTAAATCGAGAGTCGCCGTTGTAGGCGACGTAATGCTGGATCGTTACTGGCACGGAGATTCCGACAGGCTCTCCCCCGAAGCTCCGGTCCCCGTGGTAAAAGTCACGGGCCGCGAAGACAGAGCAGGAGGAGCTGCCAATGTGGCTTTGAATATATGCTCTTTGGGAGCCCCTTGCGAACTTTTAGGCATAGTAGGAGAAGACGAGGCAGGTGCAAAACTTGAAAGTCTGCTGCGCAAACAGGGCATAATTCCGCAATTTGTACACCAACGTACCCACCCCACCATTACCAAACTGCGTGTTTTAAGTCGTAATCAGCAATTATTGCGTCTTGATTTTGAAGATCCGCTGTCAGATCTGCCCTGCGATCTTCTGCTTGAAAATTATAAAAAAGCCATTGCAGGATGTGAGGTAGTCATAGCCTCGGACTACGGCAAGGGCACTTTGTCTCATGTACAGGATCTCATAAAAGCAGCCAATGCCATGGGTAAGAAAATACTCATCGATCCCAAAGGTACGGATTTTGAGCGTTATCGCGGCGCCTTCATGCTCACTCCGAATATGAAAGAATTTGAAGCGGTAGCCGGCAAATGCCTCGATGAAGGAGATCTGGAAAGAAGAGCCGCCGCACTGATAGAGCTTTGTGATTTAGGCTGTCTGCTGATCACGCGCTCAGAAGACGGTATGTCGCTGTTTCGCCCCGGGGAAAAACCGGTGCACTTAAAATCACGTGCCCGTGAAGTATATGACGTCACCGGAGCAGGAGATACCGTAATAGGTACTTTGGCTGCGGCTTTGGCCTGCGGCGAAGATCTTGTCGATGCTTGCGAAATAGCCAACCGCGCAGCCGGGATCGTGGTAGGGAAAATAGGTACCTCCACGGTAACCCCCGAAGAACTGCTAGAAGATCTGCGCGGTGCCGATGCCTCTTTGTCACTGGGCATAGTCAACGAAAACGAACTTTACAACGAAGTGCGCAAACTGCAAAGCCAGGGCAAACGGGTGGTCATGACCAACGGATGTTTCGATATTCTGCACAAAGGACACGTAAGTTACTTAAAACGTGCCCGGGCTTTGGGAGATCGTCTGATCGTGGCGGTGAATTCCGACCGCTCGGTAAGTGCGCTCAAAGGTCCCACCCGTCCCATCGTACCGCTTGAGGCCCGTATGGAGCTTTTGGCTGCCCTTGACTGCGTGGATTTCGTTGTACCTTTTGACGAAGATACTCCGCAAAGACTCATAACCAAAATTCTCCCCGACATCCTGGTAAAAGGCGGAGATTACCAAATAGAACAAATTGCAGGACATCAGGAAGTTTTGGCAAACGGCGGTCAGGTGCTTACCCTTCCATTTGTCGACGGTTTTTCTACATCCAACATCATTAGAAAAATTAAGGCCGAAGGCTAAAAAACCTTCTTTGGAGTTTCAATGTTTCCTTCTCTTTGGACTGACGACTCAAGCGATAGAGCTGAACGCATAGTAATAAAAAACGGAATAAGCTCCGTAAGCTTGGCCGAAGCCAACAGTCTTATAGAAAGCGGCAACTGCACTTTGGTAGACGTAAGAGAACCTGACGAATACCGTGAACGCCACATACCTGGAGCTCTAAATTTTCCGGTAGACAGTATCACCGCCCAAAGTGCCGCCAAGGCACTTCCTGATAAAAACGCGGTGATCCTGCTTTACTGTCTGGCAGGAATGCGGGCGTCTTCGGCAGCGGTAAAACTGTCTGAATTAGGCTACAGAAAACTTGTAAACATAGGAGGGATCTCACACTGGCCTTATGCTACCGAGCAAAGTCCTGCCTAAGATCCTGCCGTTTGAACCTCAAGCAGGCTAACCTCGAATTTAGCAATTTTTTTAATCGTGGAAAATAGAGTATATATGGTGTGATTGCTTCTTCTATTGCTTTTGTGTGTTTTGTCGTCGCTTTAATTTTGATTTTGAGAGCTTTTTCTAAAGCGTTAAAATCTTAAAGATGCAGAGCAATTTTAACCCACGCTAAAAGCGGGTGTGTTGGGGGATCATCTAGCGGATCCCTAACATCGATTGCTGTTCAGACTTGAAAAATAAGGCGGGAGTTACTATATTTAAGGATGAGCATAGGCTCACGCCTCTGCTCTTACGGTTCTAATACACGGGTGTTGCTACCGCTAAAAGTACCAGAACCAGGATAATTAACAGAACGGCTTTCATACAGCCTCCTTGTTAAAAATCAAAACTAGTCCTAATACCTCATCTTTGGTTGAACATTGCCGTGTTCTGCCTCGGATGAGGTACAGAACCGCCCTGCTCTGAGTTCTTCAGAACGGTATTATTTTAGCAGATATAAAATCTCTTTTCGTTGCGTTCCAACTTTAACCACGCGGTTAGCAAGACTAATACAGCCTTAGGCAAAGGTGTCAGCTGTACTGTTGAGAGCTTATCGAAATCACCTGCATCAAGCGACGGATTATTCCTAGTAGCTTAAATTTCCTCAGTTTTCCTAAATACCGCCTTCCGGTGGAGACGGAGAACTCTCGTCCTCAGAATATTAAGCGTATCAAACGACTACCTATCCGTCATCGATCAGTAAATTTTAGCAATTTTCTTTCCCACCATAATGCAACCTTT
>CALBLB010000202.1 GCA_937896115.1 uncultured Succinatimonas sp. | reverse complement strand
TCTGTGAAGACAGGAAATACTCATTCACAGGACGATCCGTTACCACAGCATCACAGCCCTTTGATTTAAGTTCCATAAAAGCTTCGGCATGAGTATTGAATGCAGCCACGTTACCAGAAAGCTTTTTAGCAAAATCAACACCGGTATTGCCTATTTGACCGCAAAGGCGGGATTTACTGAGATCGTCCAACTTCTTAAACTTGTTAACGTTGGACTTTAAAATCACCGCACTTAAACCAGAATTGTAATAAGGAGCAGTAAAGTCTACTTTTTGGGCACGCTCGGGGGTAATGGTCATACCGGCTGCCACCAGATCAAGCTGAGAAGTCATGAGCGCCGGGATCAAGCCGTCAAAAGGCATGGAAACAATCTCTACTTTAAAACCAGCTTCCTTAGCAATAGCATCGATGATATCGACGTCATAACCTATTACCTTGTTATTCTGATCACTAAACTCAAAAGGCGCGAAGGTAGGCTCAGTACCGAAACGCAACACTTCTTCGGCGTCTGCGGTCAGCGCTCCGAAGCTAAGCGCGGCGGCAACGGCCGCAACCTTAAAATATTTCTGCATAAATAGCCCTCTGTACATGCTTGAAAACAGGTTTCAAACCGGCAAATTCATCATATCTTATTTATTTTAACAAAGACTAGAGCTTAATACCCAGTTTTTTAGGGATCTGCCGCTTTGACAAGCGATTTTGACTTGCAACTTAAGAGATTTTTTTTCTGATCATAGATTTTGAGAATTTTTTTTTAAATAATTAGCATTACGAAGACTATATCGTCTTCGTTTTTCCTGAACATTCGGAGTAAAAAGTGGCTATAAAAAACGTAGTCTTTGATTTTGGCGGGGTACTCATCGATTGGAACCCGCGCTATGCCTACAAACAGGTATTCCACGACGACGAGAAAATGGAATATTTCCTGAACAATATCTGCACCGGTGAATGGAATTCGCAGATGGACAGAGGCCGTTCGTTTGATGACTGCATTGCCGAGCTCTCAGCACAACATCCTGAATTTAAAGAGCAAATAGCATTGTGGAAAATCAAGTGGGAAGATATGTTAGGCGGTACCATAACTCAGGGTATCGAGCTTTTAAATGCCGTGAAAAAATCAGGAAAATACGTTCCCTACGGACTTACTAACTGGTCTGCAGAAACCTTTCCCATAGCTTACAAACGCTTCCCCTTTTTAAATGATTTTGAAGGCATTGTGGTATCCGGAGAAGAAAAAATGATCAAACCTGAAAAAGGTATTTTTCTGACTCTGTTTGAACGTTATCATCTAAATCCTGAAGAATCACTTTTTATAGATGACAAAGAAGCCAACCTGGCTACGGCAAGATCCCGCGGCATGCATACCGTGTTGTTTGCAGATCCAGAAGAAGGTTATAAAAAAGCTTTAAAATTGTTAAAACTCTGAAGATTGTCTTACTTTTGCCGTTAACAGGATCAAGGAGGACAAATATATGTCGACATCCATAGACACCAGCGAGACCATGGCTTCGATGCAGATCGCCATGACCAAAAGATCAGAGGATCAGCAGGGACAACAAGTTTTGTCTTTGATCTCAGGCGCTGCGGCCGTCTCTCAAAATGCCATGCAATCTGCTGTTACCCCGGCATCTTCGGATACTCTGGCAACAGAAGGATCACTGGGAACACATATCAACCTGCATGTATGAAAGCACTGCACAGGTGTTGATGTAGAATCAAGCTGCGGTATAACCGCAGCTTTTTTTATCGGAGTCACCCAAGAAATGATCACACCTGCACAAAATTTTCTAAAAAAGAACAAGATCCCCTTTAAAGAATATGAATACGACTGCAAAGTGGATCACGATTTCGGTCATCACGCAGCTGCCGAATTAGGCATGGATCCTCACAAAGTATTCAAAACCATCCTATTAAAACACGATAAAACTTACGTTACGGCAGTAACTCCGGTTAATGCCATGATCTCTTTAAAGAACGCTGCCAGGATCATGGGACTTAAAGCCCTTGAAGTTGCAGATCCCGCTGAAGCTACTCGTATAACCGGTTATGTAATAGGAGGGGTAAGCCCTTTTGGTCAAAAGCGCCGCACTTTGACCCTTCTGTCCCAAAGTGCTTTGCAATATGACGAAATATTAGTCTCAGGCGGACGCAGAGGCTTAAGCGTAGGCGTAAATCCCCAAGATCTCGTTAAAACGCTCAACGCTAAAACCGGGGATTTTTTGGATAAAGTCGAAGACTGACTGCCGGCAGGATTTTCGTATCAAATTTAAAGAGCGCCTTCTTTCTTTAAAAAGGCCTCTATTCCTATCATGGATTCATCGGAAATCACATGTTCAATACGACAGGCATCACGCTGAGCCACATCCGCAGGAACTTTTGCCACATCCTGCAAAAAAAGCGTCAAAATCTGATGACGTCTGAAAATGCTTTTGGCGTGAGCCAAACCTTCGGGAGTAAACTCAAGATCGCCTGTCTGAGCAATGGTGATGAGTCCTTTTTCTTTGAGCTGTCCCAAGCCCCTGCTGACACTGGGCTTGCTAAAACGCAACTCATTAGCCACATCCACGGCTCTTACTAATCCGCCTGAAGAGCGCTCTTTCATGATCAAGATGGTCTCAAGATATGTTTCACCGGATTCAGCAAGTGATCCGGCCCTAGACGGAACCGGCTCCGAAACGGCATCCATAGCAGTGGGAACCTGATTTTTCTTTAAATTATCCATATATTTTTCTAAAAGTTAAATCATCCGTTTATTTTATAACAGTAATGTTGATCTTATCGCCCACCAAAGTCATCGAAATTTGATTGTTGTGACCAATGACACCCTTTGCAATCAAACCCATACGAACCAATTCGTTCAAATTCAGACTTTCACTTTTTAATACTTTGCCTCGCACATCGGACAAAGCTCCCAAAACAGGTGTTACCGGTTGCATGCCGATATTGCGATTTTTAGACAATACTCCGATCTGTTCGAGACGATTGATAAGACGATAAACCGTCGCTATGCCCAAATCAGGGACATACTGTTTTGCTTCATACCAAAGTTCTTTTGGAGAAGTACAATTGCTACTGGTCAAAATTTCTATGATATGACGCCTCTGTACCGTCATACGCAGGCCGCTGGCCTCTAATTTGCGCAGAGTCTCATCAGTAAGACTTGCAACAGTGAATTTATCATTATCTTGCATCGTTCATGTGCTTCAAGTTTATTTCCCGATATCCTCATGATATCAAGACAAACGGATGAAATTACAATCTTGGGGTAAGGACCGTCAAAATATGAAGTTCGAGCTTCCCAAAGTGTAAAGATTAAGCGTTCGCAAAGATTATGATTATTATTATCGCAACGCCACCTGTGTTTTTTCACAGATGACAAAGAGTTTAGACCGTCTGCGCAAAAATGTCACTTATCAGAGCAATTATCCTTACCGCATGCACAAGCTTTTTTCTTTCCCTTTCCCAAATTGGTCCCCAGCCCTTTCTTTGAAGAACAGCAACTTCCGGAAACAAAAAACACTTGAAACATTCTTTTTATTCCCAAAAAAGTAAAAATAATCACAAAAGCAACAATTGCATAAAGAAGAATTTTTGACCAGATCATAAATGTTCTCATTAAATAGTTAGTTTAAGCTAACTTATGATTTTAACGCATCAATAAATACGCCGCAAGTACCTTTATATGTCTTGATCGATTGTCTGATGGTCGTAAACAAAAGTTCATTTTGACATAAGAAAACCTGCAAGAAAGAACAAAGCCATTGCGCATGCCAAAAGCTTAAGAATAAAATTTCCCTTTTTGACGCTTTGCCTTCTTTTGGCATCGGCATAAATTTCGGCTGTGTTTAAACTGTCTTCAAGCTCTTCACGAGAAAAACTGCCGTCTTTTGAAATCTTGGCCATGACTGCAGGATAACCGCTTACTCTGTACATATAAAAGGAAAATCCTATGGAGTTGCGAACAAAACGTTCTGCAGAGTAATCCAGGATCACGTTTGCACCGTATTTTTTACAGGCTTGAGCCAATTTATATTTGGCCATACTCTCTGATCTTGCACTGCGTTCTATGGTTTGATCAGCTTTTTTAATAAGCTCAAACCCCGAAGGAACGCCGCGGCGGGAAAGACCTATTTCATCAGGGATTTCATAAAAAACATCTTCAGATTTTATTTTTGTAACCTTTTGATCCGCAGTTTGCTGTTCCATGCCTTATACCTTGCTTCGCATTAAAAAATAGGGGGCGTTCATAAGGACGTCCCCCTTCATCTTAAATCAACAGAAAACTATTCTGAATTTATCCCATCACGCGGAATACCGTTAACCTATTTCTCCGCCGGCATGCTTGCCGCTAAAGTGTGCTTTAAGATGATGAGTGATAATGGATGCACCTAACAAAACCATCAGAATAGACATAACCGAAAGCAAGATCCCGGTTGAAACCAAAACCACGTTATGTCCCCATTGTTGATGAATGATCTGGAAGATACCCCACAGACTCATAACCATCATAAACAGCATAGGGATAAAAGCAACCATCCAATTTACCTGTTTAGAGAGAAGCCACAGAGTGATCACCAGGAAGGTAAGACCGGCCATAAGCTGATTTGAGGCACCGAAAATAGGCCAAAGTGCAGCTGCTTCTCCGCTTAATGCCATGAAAATAGAAATGGCAACGAAGAAAAGCGATGCCCAGTATTTATTGGTAAGCACATGACGAACCAAACCCATTTTTGCCTGAGCCTGTTCATTTTCAGAAGCATCCTGAACGGCACGCGGTAAGAACAGTTCCTGAACCAAAAAACGTCCCAAACGAGTTGCGGTATCAAGAGAGGTCATCATGAAAGCAGAAATTGCCAACGATAAGAAGACCATGGAGTATTTAACATCCAATCCCAATACCGAGCAGAAATTGGATATACCGGTAGAGAAAGCCAAAACAGGATTTTTGCCAAGTTCTTGGAACTGATCAGGAGCCATAGCCATTACAGCGACCAACGCCATTACGCCCAAAATGCCCTCAACCAACATGGCACCGTAACCTACAGGGAGCATATCTTTTTCAGAACGGATCTGCTTTGAAGTAGTACCGGAAGCTACCAATGCATGGAAACCTGAACAGGCTCCGCAGGCAATGAAGATAAACAGCGTCGGGAACAAAGAACTCATGTTGCCGTCGGCAGTGACTGCTTCAAATCCTTTGAAAGAATCCATGTTAATCTCAGGACCGTAAGCCAGGATGGAAACAAATCCCAAGGCCAAAGTACCGTAAAGCAAAAATGAATTCATATAGTCGCGGGGCTGAAGCAACCATTGAACAGGCAAAACCGAAGCGCAGAGAATATAGACGGCAAGAACAGCAGTCCAAGTCATTTGGGCTCCGTGAGCATCAAGTCCGAACAAAACCTGTAAATCCAACGGCAAAGCGCTGCCAAAAGGCACTGCTAAAAACACCAAAGGAATAAAGATAAATGAAGCACTCTTCAATCTAAACCCCAATTTATTGGTGCAATAGGCAAAAATAGGAGCCATGGCAATAAAGGCCAGTGAAGCCGTAGCCACTGCAGGCACTTTAACGAACATTCCGGCGATCATATTGGTAAACACGGCAACAACCAGAATGAGGCAGGCAAAGCAAAATCCTACGAACAACTGACGTCCGGAGAAGCCCATCATTTTTTCCATTACAAACGAAATGGAATGTCCTTTGTTACGTACGGAAATCACCAAAGCCGCAAAATCATGGAATGCGCCTACAAAAACGCAACCGACCAAAATCCACATTAAAGCAGGAAGCCAACCAAAATAAGCAGCCATGATAGGTCCTACTATAGGGCCCGGTCCTGCAATAGACGCAAAATGGTGTCCGAATAACACGATTGTAGGAGTAGGAACAAAGTCAATTCCGTCATACTGGGTCTTTGCCGGGGTAGGACGATTGGGATCGACTTTAAAAATTCTCTTTAAGTATCCGCCGTAACCAAAATAGGCTGCAACAAAATATGCAAGCGCAATACATAAAAGCAGACTGCCTGTCATAATAAAAAACTCCGGGATCCTGTTTAAAGGATCTGCTAAAAAACGAGTTTAAAGGTTTATTAAAAAAAACGGTCCGACATCGCGGACCTCGTTTTTGCCGTAACCTGCGGTTAAAGTACGGCTGTTTGGGGTAATGCCTAAATCTAATTTATAAAAAGGCATAAAAGCGGACACCGGTTGTATCCGATAACTGACCGTTATTATGTAATTTTTACCAAAACTGTCAAGCAATTTTTAGAATAGATATGAAAGTGTATTGCGTTTTTTGCACAGTAAATTTTACATTACTATGTATAAATTTACCTTCAATCTCTGAATATGTGTCCGTTTTAACCTTACAATGATGTTGTAAAAAGCTTTTTTGCCTTTTAGCAACATCCGCAAAACTCAGCTTGAGCGAATTCGAGATCAAAAGCTCTTGAAATTTAAAGGCCTTGCTCCTGCATCCACCATCGCCGCATTCACGTCTGATCTGACTGATCCCAAGGCACGCATTGTTGAAGTGGCAGAGCGTATATCCAAAGTAAGATTTTCATCACGATCGGCAAAAATCCTGATCTCATCAACTCCGGATACTGCACCCTCAGGCACCCTGCCTGCTCCCACAATAACGGAAGGCATGAGACAAAAAAGCTTTTCCTCTGCTTTCATGATCTTGAAAGAATGCTTCAATGCCACACCGTTATCAAAAACATGGATATAAACGCCGTCGGTATCACTGCCCAACCACTCTTCAAAGGTTTTCATAGCCTCAGGGCAATCAGGCTGTCCGTCGACCCCAGCGCTGACACGTTCAGCGTTTTTTTCAAAAAAATTTTTTCCTCCGGCATAGCCGAATGACGCTGTAATAAGATTTGCCGTATGGGCAAGATCAGCTTTACCATCAAGGGCATCCAAACGCCAGATCCCCTCATCCAAAACTATTTTTAACAAATAATGCATTAAGATTATTGCTCCACCGACAAATCAAAGTAATCGTCAGATTGTACCTTTTTATTGCTTTTTTCTTGTTTTGCTTGAATCAACAGACTCTTCTTGGGATCATACCCCGTATTCTGCAAATCCAAGATCTCCCATGATACCTTATACAAGGCTTTGGCAAAGGTACTGTCATTGTTCATTGACTGCAACAGCCAAGCCTGACAAAGTTTTAAATCAAGAGGCAAGAATCCGCGCAAAGCCGTAATACTCTTACTTTCAGCGTTAAGCTTGTACATCCTCGGATCACTTTCTTTAGTCATGACTTTAAGTGCATCGATGGCAGGTGCATACATATCAATCAACAAGCCGTCTCCCATAAAATCCAACATTCTGCAGTCACCCATGGTTTCAATATACTCATGGGCACTGGCCTCATATTGGATCAAATGATCAGGCTTTTGGTCCGAGACGAAATCAGCACTGTCTAAGCCGAATGCCGAGACGGCATCTTCTTTTAAGTTGCGCATGTACAACATCTGTTCAAGCCAGGTTTTCCCGTTGCGCAAAGCTAAAAGGATCTTTTTTAAGGCATGCTCTGCCTTGGAACTGTCTGCACCGGTACTTTTACCTGTCCCTATACCATAGCGTGAGCTTATTTCCAAAGCATGACACATATCGGTAATTGCCGTACGTTCCGCGCCGTCAAACCAATGCTGTTTAACATAAAGCGCAAACAAATTTTCAACAGCCAGATGATCTCCTAAGGAAACGGCCTGACGATACCATCTAATGGTTTGGTATTTATCACGCGGTACAATCATCCCGCGCGCATACATGGTTCCAAGCAAGGAGGCACAAACGGGATCGCTTTTAGCCTGCTCTTCCAGTTTTTCAAGCTCTCTTATAAACGGTAAAGGTTTATA
>CALBLB010000201.1 GCA_937896115.1 uncultured Succinatimonas sp. | reverse complement strand
TCCCTAATTTAGTTATGGTTCATGATCTTGCTAAATTTGAGAGGTAAAAATTAAACAATTGGATGTAAATTTTTGCTACGAGGAACTTAATAAAAATTTTAAGGTCTAAAGTAAGCACTGCAGATTTTCTTTAATAATGAACAGTGCCGAAGCCATAGATTCAGATTTTTATCAAATCAGCGTAACTGTCTGATTTTAGGCTGATATGGATAGGCACAATTGATTTTCTGCAGATGTTATAATGTTTCCGTTTAAGAACAAACTCAGAGCAGAAAAACTAGTAGTCTCTTGAATGAAATGCATCAGCTCACAGATAAAAGTACTTACGGTATTTTTTTAAAGAGCAGTAAAATTTTCCGTATTTAAACGGAAGATTTCGTCTAGCGAGGCATCGGACATGGTGAAGCAGCGTACACTGGCAAAAATTATAGAGGTAACCGGAATAGGCCTGCACTCAGGAGCCAAGGTAAGTGCCGTGTTTTCGCCGGCGCCTGCAGGTACCGGCATTGTGTATACTCGCGGTGATCTCTCACCCAAAGTTACGATGAAATGCAGTGCTGATAACGTACGCGATACGCAGTTGTGTACCGCTTTGGTTAACCAAGACGGAGTGCGCATTTCAACGGTTGAGCATCTTACTGCCGCTTTGTGCGCTTTGGGGATAGACAATCTTGCAGTTGAGGTGAATGCTCCTGAATTGCCGGTGATGGACGGATCTTCTCAGCCTTTTTTGTATCTTTTTGAGAAAGCCGGAATTAAGGAACTTGATGTTCCCCGCGAATTCTTACGAGTAAAACGCAAGGTAAGGGTTGAAGATCATGAGAAATGGGCCGAGCTCAATCCGTCTGACGGCGGTTTCTTCATGGATTTGACTATCGATTTTAATCATCCGGCGATGGAAAAATCGTTGCAACATTTTGCCTTTGAATTTTCAGGAAAAAACTTTTTAGAGCAGGTTTCCCGTGCCCGTACTTTTTGCTTTATGCGTGATGTTGAATACATGCATGCTCATCATTTGGCATTGGGCGGTTCACTGGAGAATGCCGTGGTGCTGGACGATTACCGAGTGGTCAATCCTGAAGGCTTGAGATATCCTGATGAATTCGTAAAGCATAAGATGCTCGATGCCTGCGGCGATTTGTATATGAGTGCTCACAGTATTTTGGGGAGTTTCAAGGCATACAAAACAGGACATGCCTTGAATAATGCTTTGTTGCGCGCATTGTTATCTGATCCGCGCAATTATGAAGTCGTTTCTTTTGAAAACGAAGCTCAGGGGGCTATCGAATGCCTTTCCCCGCGAGTTGAGTTCAAGTCTATTCTTGCATAAATTTTGCTGACTATAGAACACGGATGGATGCAGGGAGTGAGACACAAACCCACTTCCCGTTTCAATCATCGCCCTCAGGGGACGATTATCTCGTTAATCGTGATCCACTATATTTCCCTTCCTCCGAATTGCTTCGGAGGTCCTTATGTGGATGATCTTTTTACCGGTGATCTTGACGAGAGTGTGCATCCTTATTTTAAGGGATTGTCTTCTTTTGAATGTTCTTCCCACCTTTTTATCAATCGTCAAGGTCTGATAACTCAATATGTTTCCTTCGATGAAAGAGCATGGCATGCAGGGCGATCTTCCTATAACGGTCATAAAGAGTGCAACGATTACAGCATAGGAATTGAGCTTGAGGGATGTTCGTATTGTGCATACACTAATGAACAGTATCATGCTCTCAAAGAGTGCATAAATGCATTAAAAAAAGCTTATCCTGCCATCGGAAATAATCTGGCAGGACATAGTGAGGTTGCTCCCGGGCGTAAGCATGATCCCGGTCCTTTTTTTGATTGGTCCATGTTTCGTTAAGTTCGGGAGAAAATCAAGACTGTTGTTTTCATACAGAACAAACTTCAAGAAAATTAAAAAAGAGGAACCCAGATGTCGAATTGGCTGGTGAATTATTACGCCAAAAAAGAAGCCCGCGAACGTATAGGCACCGTGGCTTTGCCGCTTAACGAAGAGGAAACTCAGGAATTATGCGGTTTGTTGCAAAATCCTCCTGCAGGAAGCGAAAAAGAACTCCTGTATCTTATATCGCAACGGGTAAATCCGGGAGTTGATGAGTCCTCAAAGATAAAGGCCGCTTTTTTGCATGCGATAGCTACCAAAACGGTGGAAAGCCCTGTGATTACCCCCGTCAAGGCAGTTGAACTTTTAGGCGGGATGAAAGGCGGGTATAACACGGCTTATCTTGTTTCTCTGCTTTCTGATGAGAATTTAGGAGAATATGCACGCAGAGCATTGTCGGATACTCTGATGATTTATGATGCCTTTGCGGACGTGACGCACTTAGCTGAAAAAGGTTGTGTTTCGGCCAAGGCTTTGCTTGATGACTGGGCTTTGGCATCCTGGTTTACCAAGCGTCCTGCTTTGCCTGACAAAATCACTTTGACAGTATTTAAAGTATCGGGGGAAATAAATACCGACGATTTCTCGCCTGCCACCGACGCCTGGTCACGTCCTGATATCCCGTTACATGCCAGGGCCATGTTTAAAAATTCACGTGAAGATATCAAAGCCGACGAAGAAGGAGTAACAGGGCCTTTAAAGCTCATTGATGAACTCAAGTCCAAAGGCTACCCCTTGTTGTTTGCAGGAGATGTAGTTGGTACAGGATCATCACGAAAGAGTGCGGCAAATTCACTTATTTGGCATATTGGAAATGATATCCCCGGGGTTCCGAATAAGCGATCAGGCGGATTTGTGATAGGAGGCAAAATTGCTCCTATTTTTTACACCACTCTTGAAGATTCGGGCGCTTTGCCTATTGAAGGCGATGTATCCCGTCTTGAATGCGGTCAGATTGTTGATTTGAATATTTATGACGGAACCGTTACCTCTCATGACAGCGGTGAAGTTTTATCCAGTTTTGAACTTAAAACCACCACTCTTCTTGATGAGGTGAGAGCTGGCGGACGCATCAATTTAATCATAGGTAAGTCTTTAACCAATAAAGCCCGTGCTTACAAGGGCCTTGATAAAAGTGAAGTGTTTGCACAAAGGATATCAAGCACAACCAAAGGCGGTTTTACCAGAGCCCAAAAGATAGTTGGCCGTGCCTGCGGTCTTGAAGGAGTAAGACCCGGGGATTATTGTGAGGTAAGTGTGACTACGGTCGGCTCTCAGGATACTACCGGACCTATGACCCGTGACGAACTTTCTGATCTTGCTTGTCTGCGTTTTCAGGCACCGCTTGTTATGCAGTCTTTTTGCCACACTGCAGCCTATCCTAAATGTGTAGATATAAAGACTCAGCACTCTTTGCCTGAATTTATGATCAAGCGGGGCGGAGTGGCCTTACGTCCAGGAGACGGCGTGATCCATACCTGGCTTAACCGTATGTGCCTTCCTGATACGGTAGGTACCGGCGGGGATTCCCATACCAGAAGGCCTTTGGGGGGTTCTTTCCCTGCAGGATCTGGTTTGGTTGCGTTTGCTGCGGCTACCGGCACCATGCCGCTTGATATGCCTGAGTCGGTTTTGGTCAGATTCCACGGCAAGCGCCGCCCGGGGATCACTTTAAGGGATCTGGTGCACGCCATTCCTTATTTCGCTATCAAAAAAGGTCTTTTGACTGTTCCGAAGAAGAATAAGATCAATGTCTTCTCAGGACGTATCCTTGAGATAGAAGGACTTGAAGATTTAAGTTGTGAACATGCTTTTGAACTTGCCGATGCTTCTGCAGAGCGTTCGGCAGCCGCTTGCGCGATAAGATTGTCGCAAGCAAGTGTCGAAACTTATTTGAGATCGAATGCAGCTTTGCTCAGGATCATGGCCAAAGAAGGGTATGAATGTGCCGATGCCCTTATAAAAAGGGCTGAAGCAATGGAGCATTGGCTCGAAAATCCTGAACTTATTGAGGCAGATCCTGATTGCAGTTATGCCGCAATATTGGATATTGACTGCGAAGAGATCACCGAACCGATTGTGTGTTGTCCAAATGATCCTGATGATGCCAAATTATTGTCCGAAGTAGCAGGAAATAAGATCGATGAGGTGTTTATCGGCTCTTGCATGACCAATATAGGTCATTATCGTGCCGCCTCTGCCATTTTAGGTCAACAAAGCGGAGAAGTACCGGTAAGACTGTGGATGGCCCCGCCTACCCGTATGGATCGTCATGAACTCACGGAAGAAGGTTTGCTTTCCGTGCTGGGTAAAGCCGGTGCCCGCATTGAAATTCCCGGGTGTTCTTTATGCATGGGAAATCAAGCGAGAGTTCGTGATCACGCCAAAGTGATTTCTACCTCAACACGCAATTTCCCAAATCGTTTGGGTAACGGCGCCGACGTATATCTTGGATCTGCTGAACTTGCTGCAGTGACCGCACGTCTTGGACGGTTGCCGAAGCCTGATGAATATTTTAAAGAAGCAGCGATTTTAAAAGGCAAGGAACAGGAGATCTATTCACTTTTGGATTTTTCCTAAAGTGCTGACTGAGATTGTTGGTTTGCAACAAGATGAAAAAGAAAAATTGATTTTCTTCTTCATATGTTGCAAGCATTTAGCCAGTAGTATTCTAAGGTACAATGCTATAATGGCGAAGTTTAAAAAGACTATTCAGCTCTGCGCCGTCGATATGCGGGAAAAGAGCCGGAAAATTTTTTATATTGATAGGAGTAACTCATGAAAGTTGCAGTTTTAGGCGCTGCCGGCGGAATCGGTCAGCCTTTGTCCTTAATCCTTAAGACCA
Organism: uncultured Succinatimonas sp.; assembly: GCA_937896115.1. Taxonomy (GTDB): domain Bacteria; phylum Pseudomonadota; class Gammaproteobacteria; order Enterobacterales; family Succinivibrionaceae; genus Succinivibrio. Next base: position 9,242 of record CALBLB010000201.1, on the reverse strand, counting down.
ATCTTCCTGCTGGTTCCCAGCTGAGCCTCTATGATGTCGCCCCCTTTACTCCGGGCGTGGCAAAAGATCTCAGCCACATCCCTACTGATGTTGAGGTTGAAGGTTTTACCGGTGCACCTAATGATGCTGCTCCTGTTCAGCAGTGCGTTAAAGATGCCGATGTGGTGGTGATCTCCGCAGGTGTTGCTCGTAAGCCCGGTATGACTCGCGACGATCTGTTTAAGATTAATGCTTCAATTATTGCAGGTCTTGTGAACAATGTAGCTAAGGCCGCTCCCAAGGCTTGCATTGCCATTATCACCAATCCTGTCAATTCCACCGTACCTATCGCTTCTGAAGTTTTGAAAGCTCGCGGTGTTTATGATGCTCACCGTCTGTTCGGCGTTTCAGTACTCGATACTCTGCGTTCTGAAACCTTCTTGGGTGAGGAATTCGGCGTTTCCAAGAAAGACATCCGTATCAATGTGATCGGCGGTCACAGCGGTGTAACCATCATTCCTTTGCTCTCAAAGACTTTAGGTTATGACGCTTTGAGTCAGGAACGTATTGAAGCTCTGACTGTTCGTATTCAGAATGCAGGTACCGAAGTTGTAGAGGCTAAGGCCGGTGCCGGTTCAGCCACCTTGTCAATGGCCGCTGCCGGTGCTCGTTTTGCCCTTAAGATCGTTGAAGGTTTGCTCGGACACACCGGCGTTACCGAAAACGCATATGTAGAAGGCGGTTCCAAGTACGGTCAGTTCTTTGCTCAGCGTGTGCTCTTTGGTAAGAACGGCTGGGAGAAGACTATCGATTTCGGTAAGGTTTCTGCTTACGAGCAACAGCTTATCGACGGTGCTGCTGAAACCCTTAAGAAGAATATCGATAAGGGTATTGAATTCGGTAAGCAGTGGGCTGCCGATAATCAGTAATATCTGAGATCACAGATTGAAAGGACCCTCTCAAGACAACTTGGGAGGGTTCTTTTTTATAGGACTAAAGATTTTATGTGATATACACGTTAATAAAACGTAGGATGTTGAAGATAAAGAGGTCAGGCATGAAAAAAATCGCCTTATGCATGTTGATACTGGGTTTGAATCCGGTGTTTTGGGCAGAGGCGCAGCAAAATGCAAAATATGATGCCGTTACCAGTTCTCAGGCTTTAGCTGTGCAAGCGGGGATCAATGCTGATGTTCAGAATATCGGCTCTCAATCCGATAAAGATGAGGCTAGCGAAGAAGTCTATTCTTCATTAAGTCTTAATCGTATTATTGAAGATCATGAACTTGTTGCTGTGGTAAGAGATCGCGATCGTTGTCAATTTACTCCGGATATTGAAGACAGAGCTCGTTTGGTACAGTTACCCGTATTTATGTTTGCCTGGGGAGACATGTTGGTTAACGGGGTATGTGTTAAAAAAGACGAAAAACTCGGTTTGTCATATATAGAAAAGGCAGCAGACAATGCCTACGGTCCAGCACTTGAACGACTTTCTTTTTATTATGAAAAGGGTTTTTTGGTAAGTCGCAATAAAGCATTGTCAGAACGCTATATGCATACGTCTGCGGTTTTGGGATCCAAGAGCGGAAGATTGGGATGGGCAGATATGCTGGTACGCGGTTTCGGCACTCCTTCCATGTATGAAGAAGCGTTCGGCTGGCTTTATCATGCCGATTATCATGATGAGTATTCAAAGCTTAAACAACGTTATTTGGAAAAGGAATTGAAGCAGCGTCTGCCTCCTGAGGTAATTGCCCGCAGTCAGCAGTTAAATTACAACTAGAGCGGGATCGATTGAAAGAAAATATCATTATCAGATGCAATTCCCGTGTTTGAACACAGCGGGCCGGTACTGTTTGGCAATCGAAATTTTGGGAAAACAGGAAAGTTAATAGTCCTGTCAGAGCTAATAAGAAGTCTGCGGATATTTCAGGCAGAAAACAAATCCCGTGCGCAAGCAAGTATTGAGAGCGAAAAAGTTTTCTCTCGTATACAATTAGTCACATGCTGAAAATAGATGAACTTAACTTAGTTTCTTCATAGTCTCAGCTTTGAAATTTTCGATATTCCATTTACAAATTTTGCTACAAGATCCGCTTTGAAAATCATACTTCATTGCCTGTCTTGAACAGATAAGCGTTGAGTTACAGATTAAACTTTCCGAAAGTACGTCTTAGCTCCGATCACTCGAGGTTCAAATGTTTGACAACCTTACTCAAAGATTAAACCGCACCTTAAAAAATATCAGCGGTAAAGGCCGTATAACAGAAGAAAACATTAAAGATACGCTAAGAGAAGTTCGTACGGCTTTACTTGAAGCTGACGTAGCTTTACCGGTGGTGAAGTCATTTACCAATCGTGTAAAAGAAAGAGCGTTGGGACAAGAAGTATCTTTATCGTTAACCCCCGGACAGGAATTTATCAAAGCTGTTCATGCCGAACTTATCAATACCATGGGCGGGGAGACGGCTGAGATCAATTTGGCATGTCAGCCTCCTGCAGTGATCTTATTGGCAGGTCTTCAGGGTGCAGGTAAAACTACAAGCGCAGCCAAACTGGCGTTGTTCCTTAAGGAGCGGTTGAAGAAAAAAGTTTTGCTCGTATCAGTAGATACTTACCGACCTGCGGCCATGGATCAGCTGAAATCTCTTGCACAGCAGTGCGAAGTTGATTGTTATCCGTCCGATCCGTCAGAAAAACCGCAGGATATTGCCAAAAAAGCTCTTGAAACGGCTAAATTGCGAGCTTATGACGTGATGATCGTTGATACCGCAGGACGCCTTGCCGTGGATGAAGTAATGATGGACGAGGTAAAGGAGCTGCATGCTTTGACCAACCCCATCGAAACATATTTCGTTGTCGATGCCATGACTGGTCAGGATGCTGCCAACACTGCCAAGGCTTTTGCAGAGGCTTTGCCGCTGACCGGGGTGATTTTGACCAAGGCCGACGGCGATGCCCGCGGCGGTGCGGCTTTGTCTGTGAGAGAAATTACCGGTAAACCCATTAAGTTTATCGGTATGGGTGAAAAAATTGAGGCTTTGGAGCCGTTTCATCCCGACAGAATCGCCAGCCGTATTTTGGATATGGGCGATTTGCTTTCGCTGATAGAGCAGTTGCAACGCAATACGGATCTTGAACAAACCAAAAAATTTACAGATAAGTTGAAAAAAGGCGGCGATTTTACTTTTGAAGATTTCCGCGAACAGCTTCAGCAGATGAAAAAAATGGGCGGTATGACAGGATTACTTGATAAATTGCCGGGTATGGGTAAGGTCTCGGATGAAATAAAAAATAAAGTAAACGATAAAGCCGTTGCGCATCTTGAGGCAATCATTTGTTCTATGACTCCCAAAGAAAGAGCAAATCCTGAAATTATTAAAGGTTCAAGAAAGAAACGTATTGCTGCCGGTGCCGGGGTTCAGGTGCACGAAGTTAATCAGCTGTTAAGACAGTTTGATATGACACGCAAGATGATGAAAAAGATTGGAAAAGGCGGAATGCGACGCATGGCCGGACTTATGCGCGGCATGATGGGCGGAATGGGCGGACTTTCAGGAACTTTGCCAGGTATGTTCAACCGTCGCTGAGATTTTAATGGCAAAACATCGTGCTAAAAAACACTTAGTCAAAATGCTCGTGGAGCTTGATTTTTACGGCCTAGCCAGTATAATGGCTCGACTGTATTTTTAGTAATTTTGCAGTTCAGTATTCTGAACTGCCATTTTTTATAAAGGTAATGCGAAATGGTAGTCATTCGTTTACGCCGCTTAGGCACCAACAAACGTCCTTTCTATCACGTGCTCGTCGCTGATCAGCGTTTTGCCGCATCAGGCAGATTTATCGAGCAGGTCGGATTCTTTAACCCGATTGCTTCTGGTAAGGAAGTGCGTCTGCGTTTGGACGTTGAAGCCATCAACGCCTGGATCAAAAAGGGTGCTCAGCCCTCCGATCGCGTTCTCCGTCTTATGAAGGAAAACGAAATGGGTGCTGAGGCCGTTGCTCAGGCTCGTAAAGATAAGCACGACAAGGCTGTAGCCGCCAAAGCCGCCGCAAAGAAGGCTGCTGAGGAAGCTAAAGCCGCAGAAGCTTCTGCTGAGGCTTAATCCGCTTGGCTGCTTTTAAAGCAGACGATGCGCCGCGTCCCATGGGCAGACTGGGTTCTGCTTATGGACTGAAGGGTTGGATCAAGGTTCAGTCTTTCGCAAGCCAACCAGAGGACCTTTTTGACTACTCGCCATGGTATATCCGCCGACGCGGGGGAGAATGGCGTGAGGTTCGGGTTGAAGAATTCAGACCGCACAATCAGCTTTATATAGCTAAACTTGAAGCGGTCTCCACTCCTGAGGAAGCTAAGGCTTTTGCAGGAATGGAAATTGGGATCAGGCGTTCAAGCCTGCCCCCGCTTTCCGATGATGAAATATATCTTCAGGATCTTATTGGATGTGAAGTTATAGGTCTCGGAGAGGTTAAGCTCGGCAAAGTGTCGAGAATATGGGATCAAGGAGCCGCTCCCATTATGGAAGTGTCTCCCTCTGACCGCCCGGCGTTGGGTAGCAAGGATAATATCCTGATACCTTATGTCGCAGGCCCGATCGTAACTGCAGTTGATCTCACTGCTCGGACGATTAGGGTAGAGTGGGGCGAAGATTACTGAGCATGATTTGGTTCGGTTGTGTTTCGCTCTTTCCGGAGATGTTTGATGCGATCACCCGCTCTGGGGTGACCCGCAGGGCTTGTGAGCGCGGCCTCATAGAGGTTCGTACTTACAATCCTCGTGAGTTTACTCACGATAAGTATCAAACCGTGGACGATAAACCTTACGGTGGAGGTCCGGGGATGTTGATGAAGGTGCAGCCTTTGCGTGATGCAATTCACGCTGCAAAAAAAGATGCACCGTCCGGAACAAAGGTTGTCTGTATGTCACCTCAAGGTGTGCAGCTCAATCACTCACTGGTTACGCGATTCCATGAATGGGGCTCTTTGATCCTTGTAGCAGGACGTTACGAGGGCATAGATGAACGCGTCCTTCAGACTGAAGTCGATCTGGAGGTTTCAGTCGGTGATTACGTGTTGTCCGGAGGTGAACTTCCTGCCATGTGTATCATCGATGCTGTTTCAAGGATGGAACCGGGGGTTCTCGGGGATATCCGCAATGCTGAAGAGGATTGTTTCGCGCGCGGTTTGTTGCATTTTCCTCAGTACACGCGTCCTGAGGTTATTGACGGAATGGAAGTTCCTGAGGTATTAATGAGCGGCAACCACGAGAAAATTCGACTTTGGCGACTTCAGCAGTCATTGGGACGCACTTATGAGCGCCGTCCGGATCTGCTTGAAGGCATGAACCTTGATAAGCGTGATCTCAAGCTTTTGCAAGAGTATCTGCGCACCAAGGATGAATAGTTTTAAAGTTTGATTTTTTAATTAACAGGTGCATACAAATGGCCAGTCATCCTATTATCGATGAGCTTGAGAAAGAGCAGCTCCGTACCGACATTCCTGAGTTCTTCCCTGGTGATACCGTCAGAGTTGAAGTGCGTGTTGTTGAAGGCGAAAAGAGCCGTCTTCAGGCTTTTGAAGGAAATGTCATCGCCAAACGTAATCGCGGTTTGAATTCTTCTTTCACCGTTCGCAAGATGTCATCAGGTGAAGGTGTCGAGCGTGTGTTCCAGACCCATTCTCCTTTGATCGCCTCTGTTAAGGTTACCCGTCGCGGTGATGTTAATCGTGCCAAGCTTTACTACTTGCGCAAGCTTACCGGTAAAGCTGCTCGTATTCGTGAGAAGGTTTAATCGATTCTTACCTTTAAAAAAACCCGGAAGTTCTCCGGGTTTTTTATGATGAGATTTAATTATTTTTTGCTGTCGTCGTGATCGTCATCTACGAATTCAAATCCTGAACTTATTCCTTCTTCTTCGTTGTTATCGTCAGGCTTTTCAACCGTTTCATCACTTACGAATTCAACACCTGAGTCTTCATCATCTTCGTTTTCGTCATCAGTTTGCTGTGAATCGCTTATATCTAAAGCGGCCAAAGCTGCACCTAACGGAATAGCCATATTGGTTTCTTTTGCGATAAGTTGTTCCATGGCGTCGTAGGGAATGATTATCGTTTCAGAATGACCGGCAAATGTTGCTTTAAAAGTCAATGAGTTAGGACCTGCGCAGAAATCCTTGACTGCAGATTCTGCAATGGAGAGAACGATGCGATGATCGTGTACATAATCCATTGGCACTTCGACGCCTTTGACAGAAGTGTTGACCATTAAATGAGGAGTGATCCCGCTACTGATGAACCAATTGTAGTAGGCGTAAAAAAGGTAAGGTTTAAAACTCAGTAAATGCGGCATGAAAGGTTCTCCGAATTGATGCCTGTCGACGGTAATTTAGATATTTACAGGTATTTTATCAACAAGCCGAGATGATATCTTCTCTTCATTCTAAATGAGTGAGATCTGTTGTGATTTCAGGTGTGAATATGACGACAGTTTGCTTCTTTTTAGCTTTTTAGCGCGATCCATTTATGAAGCAAGAAGGGAAGGTGTTGCCATTAGCCTGAATTACGGCAATATTATTATAGCATCTGCTTTATAGAGCTGTTATGCAGGTAAATTGTGCAGTGAAGAAACAAATTTTGTCAATCTAAGCTAAGCGGTATGTCTTTTCACGGCTAAATTCCGAAGATGTTCACAAACAACAGTCAGAACGTATCAAATCTTGGCAATTAACCATAAGAGCATCACTCATCCGGTTAAAAGCAGCTGTTTGTACTCAATTTTACAAAATCGAAACAAATACAGAATTTAATGCACATCATGTACATAAAAAAGACCGGAACATGTCCGGTCTTTTTGCAAGATAAAATAACGATTAACGCTTGGAGTACTGAGGACGCTTACGAGCCTTGTGGAGACCGACTTTCTTACGCTCAACAGCACGAGCATCACGAGTAACGAATCCGGCTTTACGCAAAGCGGAGCGGAAGGTCTCGTCGTACTGGATTAAAGCACGAGTGATACCGTGACGGATGGCACCGGCCTGACCGGTGATACCGCCGCCGACCACGGTGACATAGATATCCAGCTTATCGGTAAGCTCAAGCAACTCAAGAGGCTGAGTCACGACCATACGAGAGGTCGGACGGCCAAAATACTGCTCAAGAGTTTTGCCATTAATTTCAAGTTTGCCGCTACCCTGCTTGATGAACACGCGGGCGGTGGATTCCTTGCGGCGGCCAGTGCCGTAATACTGATTTGCAGCCATTTCTATCGCTCCTTAAAACTTGAGAACCTGAGGCTGCTGAGCACCGTGATTATGGTTCTCACCAGCATATACCTTGAGTTTACGGAACATAGCACGGCCAAGAGGTCCCTTGGGAAGCATACCGCGAACGGCTCTTTCAATGATCTCTTCAGGCTTGCGCTGCAATAACTCGTTAAAGGAGGCTTCCTTAAGTCCCCCCGGATAACCGGAGTGGTGGTAATACTTCTTATCGAGAGTCTTATTGCCGGTAACCTTTACTTTGGAAGCATTGATCACGATCACGTAATCACCGGTATCCAAGAAAGGAGTGTACTCGGGCTTGTGTTTGCCGCGCAAACGGCTGGCAATCTCAGTGGCGATACGGCCTAAGGTCTGGCCGTTGGCATCGATGACAAACCACTCACGCTTAATGGTGGATGGCTTAGCAACATAAGTTTTCATTATTAACCCTTTAAGGGATCGTTTCCGATCCAAAAAAATCAGATATTTCTATCTGGTAAATCCAAACAAACCGTCCTCGCGACAGGTCTGCGCCGGGACGACGCGGGTGGGAAACCGCTGCCCGACTAAAGGGGCGCGCATATTATACACGTTAACAGTGATTTTTAACGGCTTTCAACAACCTTTTTTTAAGATGCTTTTGATATCAAGACACCAAGCTGGTTATTACATATTTTTTAAGGATTGGTTTGATATCAGTATTGGACATTCTTTAAAAAAAAAGCTAAGTCTGCTCTGTAAATCTTTAGATATCGTGATCATGTAAAGGATACGGTGGAGCTGTAAATGAGTAATGGCATGGTTAACCGTGTTGATGCTCGGTTATTTCTAACAGCGCACTTTAATATTTGTATGAATATTTTAAAATTCAAGCAGATGTTTACAGAGTACACTTTCTGAACTTAGGAATTAGATCATGATTTACATGCTTATCGTTTTAGCTTTCATCATCGGTTTTTTTGCCGGTACGTTATGTTATTCGTTCGGAATTGTAAAAATCTTTTCAAATCATCGTATGCAGGATGAATTAACGCGTACTAAACGTGAATTGGCATCAGCAAAAAGAGTTTTGGACGAGTTTTTCAAGACTTCAGGCCAGCTCTTTGGTCAACTGGATAAAAGTTATCGAGCGTACGCTAAATTTATGAACGAAGCTGCAGGAAAATTATCATCTTCTGACGGATCGTTATTCATACCTCAAGATGAGTTAGAGGTGGAGGACAGTCTCAAAAAAATGTTGCGTCAAAAACATTCTGAGGCATCTGAGACAGACTCGGCAACTCAGGTAAAGAGCGTGAATATTAAAGAAGAAAAGGACGGTGAGCATAAGTTTTCAGCAGCAAGCAATGATGAAGGTGCCTTGAAAGACGCCAAGGAGACCATCAGCGTGAACGATAAGGATGAAAAACTCTGATTTCAGACAGGTTTATTGGAAATTTCTTTTGTTAAATGCCTGAGTAAGGGCAATATGGATTTTTGAATAAGGAAACAAAAAATGAATTTTAAACGTACTGCGGCTGCAGTGGCAGTAATTTGCGGCTTGGCATTGGTTTCTGCCCCGTCTGTATATGCATCAGCTCCTTTCTTCGGCCAAAGTGCAGACGGAAGCGTTCCGTCTTTGGCACCTATGGTTAAGCAGGTGTTGCCAAGTGTTGTCAATATTCAGGTGAAAGGAAAAAAGAATGTTGACGTACCTGCTTTGCAAATTCCGGAAGAATTCAGATTCATGTTCCCGGGTATGGACAACCAAACTCGTAAACAGCAGCGCGAATTTAAGGCATTGGGATCAGGCGTTATAGTCAATGCCAAAGACGGATTGGTTGTAACCAATTTCCATGTGGTTGACGGAGCCGATGAAATTAAAATTGAGACTTCTGATGGCCGCAGTTTCAGTGCTAAGAAAGTCGGAGAAGATCAGCATACTGATCTGGCTCTTTTAAAACTTAAGGACTTTTCCAATCTGACGGAAATGGCTATAGCCGATTCTGATGAGTTGCAGGT
>CALBLB010000200.1 GCA_937896115.1 uncultured Succinatimonas sp. | reverse complement strand
AGAGCCTTCTTTAACTTGCGGGTAACCGAGCTGTCTTGCAACAATTCACGTGACACGTTCAAAGGCAAAGCATTGGTGTCTACAAGGCCTGACACAAAACGCAGGTAATTAGGCAGGAAAGCATCGGCTTTATCCATGATGAACACGCGTTGTACAAAGAGCTTAAGCCCGTGCTGATGCTCGCGATTAAACAGATCCCAAGGAGCATTCTTAGGTACGAACAGCAATGAAGTGTATTCAATGCTGCCTTCAACCTTATTGTGAGCCCAGGTCAGAGGATCCTGATAGTCATGGGACAAATGTTTGTAAAATTCTTTGTACTCTTCTGGTTTAATATCCTTAGGATTGCGAGTCCACAACGCTTTGGCATCGTTAACCTGCTCCCACTCATAATGGGATTTGGGATTCTTTTTTTCCTCTTCTGAAGCGTTCTCAGCAGGAGTATCGAACTTTTGTACCCACAGCATTACCGGCACGCTGATGTGATCTGAATATTTGGTAATGGCATCGCGCAAAGTCCACTCTTCGAGGAACTCTTGAGCATTTTCTTTTAAATGCAGAATTATTTCAGTGCCGCGCACCTTACGTTCTATATTTTCAGATTCGAAGGTCCCGGAGCCGTCAGATTCCCATCTTACGCCTTCTGAATCTTTGGCATTAACCGAGCGCGACAATACGGTCACGCGATCGGCGACGATGAATGACGAATAAAAACCTACGCCGAACTGACCTATGAGCTGAGAATCTTTCTGAGCATCTCCGGTCAAATTCTTCATGAAGTTCTCGGTACCGGATTCGGCAATGGTACCTAAGTGGCTGTTGGCCTCATCCAAAGTCATACCTATGCCGTTATCGGTGATGGTAAGGGTTTTGGCGTCCTTATCCGCTTTTACGGTGATCTTAAATTCAGGATCATCCTTGATGAGATCCGGATTGGTCAGGGAGAGGAAATGCAACTTGTCTATGGCGTCTGAGGCGTTGGATACAAGCTCGCGCAAAAAAACTTCGCGGTTTGAATAAAGGGAATTGGCCAAAAGATCCAAAAGCTTGGCGACCTGAGTCTGAAAGCCGTGAACGGTAGCTGTCATTGTTGAATTTCTCCAAATTTCAAATGAAGCTGAATATATGCTTCAAGTTGTTTTGCTACATGGTGACGGATAAAAGTTTTTTCAAGAGCTATCCCCTTTTAAAGCGAAGCAACAATGTGCATTAAACAAAAATATTGTACATTTTCAATGTATTATTTAATAAATTAGCTATAGCTAACAAAAGTAGTTGTCATACGCTAACTATTTTTGTATGATGCGTAGCCAAGAGAAATCTCAATTTCGCGGCGGTTATGACCGCCGCTTTTTTTCACAGCCGTTTTATCTTCAGGGAGATCAACAAAATGGCAAAAATCGTTAAAGTTAAAGGTCGCGAAATTATCGATTCACGCGGAAATCCCACCGTTGAAGCCGATGTCTTATTAGAAGACGGTTCTTTCGGACGTGCTGCCGCTCCCTCCGGTGCTTCCACCGGCATTCGTGAAGCTCTTGAGCTGCGCGACGGTGATCCCAAACGCTTCGGAGGCAAAGGAGTTTTAAAAGCAGTTGCCAACATCAATGAAAAAATCGCAGCCGAAGTTATCGGAATGGACGCTGCCTGCCAACGTGCTCTTGATGAGGCGATGATCACCTTAGACGGAACTGAAAACAAATCATCTTTGGGCGCCAATGCCATTTTGGCCGTATCCTTGGCTGCGGCAAAAGCTGAGGCTGCAAGCAGAAAACTGCCGCTTTATGCTTGGATAGCCGAGCTTAACGGAACTCCAGGCGTGTATTCAATGCCTCTGCCCATGATGAACATCTTAAACGGCGGTGCTCACGCTCAAAACAACGTCGATATTCAGGAATTCATGATCCAGCCTGTAGGAGCTCATTCTCTTACCGAGGCCGTACGCATCGGCGCTGAAGTCTTTCACAGCCTGCAAAAAGTCTTAAAAGCCAAGGGACATGCCTCAGGCGTTGGGGACGAAGGCGGTTTTGCTCCGGATTTAAAATCAAACGCCGAAGCTTTTGCCTGTATCGAAGAAGCCGTAGAAAAAGCCGGTTATAAATTCGGTAAAGACATCACTTTGGCCATGGATTGTGCATCTTCTGAATTTTATGATGAAAAAAGCGGCAGATACGAATTAAAAGGCGAAAATAAAAGCTTTGATTCAGCAGGATTCACCGCTTACCTTGAAGATCTGTGCAATCAGTACCCCATCATCTCCATCGAAGACGGTCAAGCCGAAAATGATTGGCAAGGCTTTAAACATCTGACCGACGTTCTTGGTAAAAAAGTCCAGCTAGTAGGCGACGATCTTTTCGTCACCAACACCAAGCTTTTAAAAGAAGGCATTGAACAAAAAGTTGCCAATTCAATACTCATCAAGTTCAATCAGATAGGCTCTCTTAGCGAAACTTTGGATGCCATAAAAATGGCCAAAGATGCAGGTTATACCGCCATAGTATCGCACCACTCCGGGGAAACTGAAGATACTACCATTGCTCATCTTGCAGTGGGTACCGCCTGCGGTCAAATAAAAACAGGCTCCATGAGCAGATCCGATCGCATTGCAAAATACAATGAACTCATACGCATCGAAGAAGAATTAGGAGACAAAGCGCCTTTCCTGGGGCTTAAAAACATTCAAAATCATCAATGATCATTCGGATTTTTCAGCATGTATAAAGGCCGGTTTCCGGCCTTTTTTTGATCATTTGCACAAAAAAAAGTTTTTCTTCCTTCTTTAACCGTTTTTAAAATACAAATCCCGTGCTTACGGTTAGAATTTAACTTGTCTTAAAAAAATATCACTTGGGTTTAAACACAATACCCAGTAGTTGTCGTGTAAAAAACGTGCTTGTTTTCATCTGTTAATCCATCGCTTTGTCTGTAAAGAAACCAAATTTAAAACGATAAGTTTTTATAAAAGGTGTGCGGAAATGAAAAAACAACCAAACTCAAAACGTCTTGGCTTAGGATTAATTGCCAACCAAAAAAGGTCACTTTCCGTCACTTCTTTACTCAAAATAGGCAAAGTTGCTCTGTGCCTACTTACTGGAGTGCTCGTGTCAGGCAGGATCGCCTTGGCAGAGCCTTCCCAAAATACTGATCGCCGCCTGACGTTTAACCAGATTAACGAAGAAAAATATTCTTCAGGATCAACCTTATGCGCCGTATTAAACGACGATATGGAAAACTCTCCCAAGATAGGCTTGCTTAAAGCTTACTTAAAAGTAATTAACTCAAAAGATCAGCAAATAGAAGGGTTATTACCTTTTGCCAAAGATAACAGCGTATGCGTTTCCGGATTAAAAGGCGGGGAAACTTACAGTTTAACTTTGAAAAAAGGCTTGCTTTCTGCCAACGGATTGGTACTGCCCCATGATGAAATAAAAAGTATCACTTTAAGTGATATTAAACCGCACCTAAGTCTTGAACGCGGGATCCTGCTGCCAAAATCAATAAGTGATGCCACAGTCTATGTCACGTCGGTAAATATGTCTAAAATCAAGGCAACGCTTTACTGCATAGAAAAAAATTCACTTATAGATTCTGAATTTGCCGATCATATAGGCGGTGACAATCTGCAAAACTGGGAATTATGGCCGCTTATTCGCGATCATGCCAAAAAAATTGCCGAAAAAAATATCAATACCATGGGCAAACGCAACGACAGCATGACCACGCCCGTGGATTTGGCTTCACTGTGCGGAAAAAATCCTGACGACGGGGTTTACCTGCTTACGGTAACTGACAGTACTTTAAACAACGAGAATGCTCAGGATTTTCCTGACCGCTCTTTGTCTCGTCTGATTATAGTAAGCGATCTGGGGGTCACTGCCTACCGCAGTGATAACTCGATAACCATAGCCGTCCGCAGTTTAAAAAGTGCCAATCCGGTTCCTGGAGCTCAAATAACCCTGTTAAGCCGCGGTAATTTCGAACTGTACAAAGCAAACACCGATGCCGACGGCTTTGCTACCGTGCCTTACGAAGCCATAAAAGGTAAAGATGCCGCACGCCCCTCGGCAATTGCCGTATCCCACGGCAACGACTTTTTTATGTTGCCGCTTGAGGGGCAGGCGGATGTCTCGTTGCAAGCTCTTACCGGCACCGAAGATCGTACCCTGCCTTTTAGCGAGCCAACAAACCTCAGAGTCATGGGATTTTTTGATCGCGGGATTGCCAAAGGCGGGGAAAAAATACGCTTTACCGCACTGGTACGCGATCAAAACCTGCAAGCAGCAAAGCTTGACGCCCTGATAGTAAAACTGCGCCGCAGTGACGGGGCGATTTTATCGACTCAAACTTTGAAAGCTAAAGGAAGCGGTTTTTTTGAAGGAGATTTTCTCATTCCCAAACAAGGACCTTTCGGAACCTGGTTTGTCGAAAGTTACTTAGGTAACCGCCAGTTAAGTCAAAACACTATACTCATCAGCGACTACACCCCGCAGGAACTTTCAATACGCGATGAAAACGGCAAAGACAAATTCACCTTCGGAGAAGAGGCAAATTTACGTATTCAGGCTTCATATAACTACGGAGCGCCGGCACAGGGACTTAGTGCCGATGCCTCATTTTTCACACTTAACGATCCTCATCCTTTTACCGAAGGTACTTTATCAACCTATACTTTCGGACCTGCAGATCAATTTTCAAATGATGAAAACTGGCAACAAGATCTGACTGATGTCATTTTAGGAAAAGACGGGCGCGGCAGTTTTAAGGTGCAACTGCCTGATTTTGTCCACGCCAAAAAATTAAATTTCACCTCTCATGTCTTTGCAAACGGAAATTCAACCCCTTTTAGCGCCAGATATCAGATTTTTCCGCGTACTCCGCTTATAGGTATAAAGCATAACGAAGATAGTCTTGACATGATCTGTGTTGATCCCTTGGGAAAGCCGCTTCACTCTAAACTTCACTACACGTTATTTAGGATAGTCCGGGATTATCAATATGTTTTGGACGGAGGTGCCTGGAAATTCATTGCCAAAAACAGACGTTATCCTGTATCTACGTCGGAGTTTGACAGTAAAGACGGTAAAGCCGTACTGCCTATTCAGGATCTTAACGACGGTGAGTACCTGATAGAGGTAAATGCCGGCGGCGGCAATTCTTCCTTGTCTTTTGTAAAAGGCTACAGTCTTTTACAAAATGAACAACTGACTCCTGATCGTTTTGAAGTAACTTGCGATAAGAAAACTTATTTGCCGCAGGATAAGATCAAACTTTCCTTTATTTCACCTGCTGCGGGCACGGCCGACGTAATGCTCGGTTCCAACGACATAATACAGGCCAAACGTTTTGACGTAAAAGCCGACGTAATGCTCGGTTCCAACGACATAATACAGGCCAAACGTTTTGACGTAAAAAAGGGGGAAAACAGCATATATGTAAAGGCAGACGAAAATTTCGGAGCAGGAGTACATGCTTTGATAAGCCTCAGCACCCCTGCACAAAAGGTTCCCTCAGCGGTGAGATCTTTTGGTTTGATCTATCTTCATATGGATAGCCAGGACAAAAAGCTGCCGTTAAATATCCAAGCGCCGTCAAGCGCCAGGCCTGATGAAAAAATTACGATCACTCTGGACTTTCCAAAAGATCATGAAAAAATACACTACACCGCTTCCTTGGTAGACGAAGGTATACTAAGACTTACCGCACACAAACTTGCAGATCCTTATACCTTCTTCACCGCTCCTCCTGTTTATGATCTTAAAGTAGCGGATCTGTCTTCAAGACTGTTGCACGCTTTCGGCGAAAACGGTCAGGGCTACGGAGCAGATGCCATGATGGAAAATATGCTCACTGCTCCTACTTCTTTCCTCAATAAACCTTATGTGATCTTAGAACAAGGAGTAAGTGAGGCTAAAAACGGCAAAGCGTCGCTAGAATTTAAGATCCCGGATTATCAAGGATCTTTAAAGCTTACGGTCACGGCAGCAGATGATCATTCCTTCGCAGCTCAGGAAAGAGTAATAAAAGTACATCAGGAAGCCGTTCCCTCTATAGGACTGCCTGCTGCCATGTACCGTAACGACGAAGCTGAGATCACCTTTGACCTCCATAATCTTGAACTTAATGATGAAAACTTTGAGCTCTCACTGCATTGTGAGAAAGGTTTACAGTGTGCCGACATTACGAAAAAGAAATTAATCGTCAAAAAAGGTGAGCGTTCGTCGTTTAACTTTAAGGCAAAAGCTGTGAACGAAGGCAGCGGCGGCATAAGCTATACACTTACCAACGCTAAATTCACTCACCGACAAACCCTGAGGAATATGATCCTTTCACCAAAGCCTTCGGTATTCACCCAAAGTACGCAGTATCTTAATGCCCAGGACAAAGCGTTCATAAAAGCAACCGTACCTATCTACGGCATCCAAAACGCCCACTTAAGCTTCGGCGACCTTCCTTATCTTGATACGCAGGCTTTGTCACAAACGCTGAACTTAAGTGACAGTAACTTCTATCAGCTCCAAGACCAAGCCCTCATTTTGCTGTCGTTACTGTCTTGTCCCGATCATGAAAAATTCGACGACAAGATCCGTGAACTCTTTGAGGATCTCATTGCCCAAACCGATGCTTCGGCTTTCTTTACTTCGGGGGATGAATACGCTCAAATTCTGGCCTGTCATGCCCTGCTTCAATGTGTTAAGGCAGGCTTTTTCGTTGCCCCAGAAATGCAAAACGGCTTAAGAGCAAGACTTAACAGCGCCGCCTCCTACTCATGGGAGCCTGTAAAGTCTTTAGCTTTGGAAAGTCTTGCTTCTTTGGGCGATCCTAACCTTTCACAACTGCGCTACTCCTATGAACTTGCCAAAGCCCAGGAAGTATCGCCTTTGACTGCAGCTTCATATGCAAAAGCATTTATCCTCACAGGCGACGAACTTCATGCCAAAGAGGCTTTAAATTTAGCTATTTTGGGGCTTAACAGGCTTATCAAATTGAACAAACTTATAAGCACGGCCAAAAATCAGGAGGCGTTAAATCAAGCGCTGATAACTCGAGGAAACTTTGAAAATGCCAATCTGTCGTCAGTAAAATACGACTGTGCGAATATTTTTGAAGCTGCAGTCATGTCCGGCTCCGTAGACAAGCTTGCAAAGCTTGATTTAAAGGATCTTTTCAACGGGATAAATACAAAAGCCGTC
>CALBLB010000199.1 GCA_937896115.1 uncultured Succinatimonas sp. | reverse complement strand
TACATAAAGTTGACGAATGTGTAAACGTTCAGGATCTTAAAACGATGCAAACGGTGTGCAAAAAACTTCTAACAAAGCTTTTGGTGTAGTCTTTCAGGTTAAAAAAATTTATAGCCGGTGACTGCCACTCCCACACCCAAAAGTGCTTTGGTAAAAGCCTTGTAACAATAAGCTAAAGAAGTCTGCATATGCCGTGAAATTTGCACAAGAATGCTAGAATGAAAGCAAGTAAGGGGAAGAGGAGCGCAACATGACGTCAGGCATTGTTTTCAAAAACGGATGTGAGAACTTTGCAGATCTCATCGAGCGTCACGGCTATTATGTCGATAAAACCTCCTACCTAAAAGAGCTCTTCTTAGGCTTGGGTGACGATACCAACCCGCTTTTCATCCGTCCACGCCGTTTTGGCAAAACGCTTAATCTGAGCATGATTAAGGAGTTTTGCGAAATCAATTACCATCACCCCGGGGATAAAACCCGTCAGCAAAAACTTTTCCTAGACAACGGCCGCCGTCTTGCCGTAGCCTCTGACGAATTCTCCAAACTGCGCGATAAATTCATGGGCGAATTCCCAGTCATAAGTCTGTCATTTAAAGGTATAGAAGGAAATTACTTTCATCAGGCCGTAGCGCAAATCATCTTCAAAATTGCTCAGCTTTACGACAAATTTGCTTTTCTTGCCGAAAGTTCAAAGCAAACCGACGTCATCAAAGAACAGTTCAAAGCCGTAGCAGATTTTTGCGTACTGCAGCAAAACTGTCTTTTTGAACCTGAAAAACTCGACAAAGCCGTATCGATATGCGGTACTTTTATTCCGCAACTGGCGCTCATGTTGTTCAAAGAATACGGCAAACAAGTAATAGTCATCATTGACGAATACGACGTTCCCTTACAAAAAGCCGTAGTTGCAAAAGAGCCTTATTACGAGGACATGTTGCAGCTTATAAAACAAATAAGCATCAATACCTTTAAACAGGAGCCGGATCCCTGGCTTTACAAAGGCATTATTTCAGGTTGTCTTAAGATAGCTCACCAAAGCGTCTTTACCGACGCCAACAATTTCAGTGTTTTTGACATGGATAAAGAGCCTTATACCGGATTCTTCGGCTTTACCCGTGAAGAAACTACCAAACTTTTAAACGACTGCCGTCTTGAGGATAAAAGACAGGATATTGACAAGTGGTATGACGGCTATCGTTTCGGCAAACGTCATATTTACTGCCCCTGGAGTCTTTTAAATTACTGCAGAAACGTCATGCAGGATCCGGCGTTAAAACCTGAACCTTACTGGGTCAACACCAGCGGTAACGATCTTATTACCCTGTACACCAAAGACAGCATCACTGCAAACAACTATGCCAATATCGAAAACTTGCAAAAACTCATGAACGGCGAGGATGTGGAAATCGAACTGGATGAATTTACCACCTACCCCAATATCAAAAACCATTTAAGTTTCGATGCCTTCATGACCATGATGTTGCATACTGGCTATGTAACTTTAAGTGACGATTCACCCTGCGGCAGAAAAGTTAAAATCCGCATTCCCAATCTTGAGATCTTCGAATGTTTCAAAGAAAAGTTTGAGGCAATTTACAGTGCCGACAACCACGAATGGTTCAACAAGGCTTTAAAACTTCTTGATCTGCTGATGACCAATAGAACCGACGAGGCGCAACAGCTTATAAACAACCTGCTATTGCAATTCATAAGCATCAGAAATTCATCGTCAGAACTTTACTATCACGGCTTTTTATTAGGACTGCTTGGCATGGCCGCTACTTCAAGAAACATCGAGTGCAAAGAAGAAACAGAGTCTGGAAGCGGATATCCTGATCTGGTATTAAAGAGCATCAGAGATAAGACTGCCGTCATCATTGAGCTTAAAAAAGGAGCCAATACTTTCAGCGGTTGTCATGATGCCGCACTTGCCGCCGTACGTCAGATCCAAGACAAGCATTACTCAAGAGCGCTCATCAACGAAAAATGTCCTACTATTTACGGTATAGGTATAGGTTTTAGCGGGAAAAACTGTGAAATCATATCATTAGGCGATCTATCCAAATAAATTCATCTAAAGTTAAGTTAAAAAGCACTTAAGTTAAGGGAGCGCAACATGACGTCAGGCATTGTTTTCAAAAACGGATGTGAGAACTTTGCA
>CALBLB010000198.1 GCA_937896115.1 uncultured Succinatimonas sp. | reverse complement strand
GCTCTGAGATGGCCTGTTGTGATTTTTCCGCAGCTTGAGCTGCCTGAGTTGCATATTCAACCGATCGGCTGTCAAGTTTGACTACTGCATCCTTAAAAGAGCATCTGGATTTTTGTGCCGCGCACTGACTCCAGGCCTCGGCACGGTTAAAAGATGCCAAATAGGCGTTGAAATTCCCGTAACTTTGCCACAATGCTGAGGATGCATGCAAAAGTCCCAAAGATTTTTCATTGAGAGCATCTACCTCCGCCCAAGTACTGGGATCAGGTTTTAGATGATCTCTTATGGCCAGATCTTTTGCCGCATTGGTTTTGTTTAAAAGATCGCGGGCGTGGGCGTTATTCTCCTGAGACCATGATCTTAAGGTATCAAGCTGAGCATTCAGTTTTCCCGAGATGTCCTGCAGTAATCTGGTGTCGTTGGTGTCTGCCAAAGAGCAAAAAGGCAAAATCAGAAAAACTAAGATTAACTGTTTGATTTTTATCTTCATAATGTTGCTTCTTAATTAGATGAGAAATCAGGATCCCCAAAAGGGGCATTGAAATAGATGTCTTTTACCACGGCTACGTTGAAGACATAACCCGGTTTGACATTTAGGGTTGGAGAGAGATTGAGATTCTTTTCTATGATTTGCCCAAGGGTATTGCCTAAAGATGCGGCGGCGGCACTGCCTAAAGCATCGCCGTAATGTATGCGTCCTTGAGCATCGTAGCCGCGGCTTTGGGTTGAACTTACGCCGGCACTTACGGCTGACAGCAACAACGCCGATCCCACCATCCCCAAAAAGTGATTATCTACGTCGGCATCAAATCCTGAGCGTCCGTCCTGACTTTGTCCCGGCATGGCACCTATATTTAAAGAACTGCCGTCTGGGAAAAGCAAACGTTTAAAAGCTATGAATACCCGCTCCTGTCCAAACCCCGGACTGGCCTCGTACTCACCCATTACTTTGGTACCTTTGGGAATAAGTACCTCTTTGCCGTAGACAGAATCGAGTACGTCAACCGTGGTTTGTGCACTGACCAAGCCCGGCAGATCTGAATTAATTGCCGTAAGCAGCATGGCAGGAATGATGCTTCCTTGTCTAAGACACAGGGAAGTTTTGAGTTTTTTTACCTGCGTGTTAAGTTCAAAATCCTCTCCTCGGTTAAACACATCATAATCTTCAAGAGTGCGGATTGATTTTTTCTGTTTCGAGCCTTCGTACGAAAAGCCTTCTTGTACTTGTGCGGCTGTAGGTCGGTACGATGAAGCTGTTGTACCTGACTCTTGGGATGATTTGTCGAAAATATCTATTCTCGTCGGTGCACTGAGTACTTTTGAAAAATCGTTTTTATTTGGCTCCTTATAAGCAGGGTAAGCAGGTTGAGGCGTTGCGGAGCTTTTTTCAAGATAGGCATCGTAATCCTGTTTGAAATTTTTCCCTTCAAGTTCATCGGCGTATTCGCGTGCTTGTCGGGCTTCTTCGTTTAAAACCTGAGCTTTTGCCCTTAATTCCTCAGGATCATCCTCTTTTGGTTGTAAGGAAGCAGAGGCTGCCTCCTGTTCAATAACATCTTGATTTTTTTCAGCTTCCAGCTGTTTTATCAGCTTGTCCCCTTGGGAGATCATCAAAGCGGTATTGTCAGTAGAGTTTTCTTCTTTTGCTATGTCGGCAGCAGTTTCATTTCCCATGCTCAAATAAGCGGCAATTGCCGTCAGCACTACAACTAAAAGTAAAATTGCCAACGGCCATTTACTTATATGCCCGGTACGCAGAACGTGATTTCCTCCTTCCATGTGAGCCTCCTAACCGACGAAACGGATCTCTGCTTGCAATTCCTGCGGAGAGCTTAATTTTAGTTTGGCGTGATGCAATAAACCGTCAACCACATAATCGTTACCTAGCAGACGGTAATTGACGTTGCCTTCCTTATCTTCATGAAAAAAGCCGCCGTCAACTATTACGCTTAAAACCGGCATGGAGCGCAAATTACCAGGCATAGTGATCACGGTACGTTTTCCGTCAAAATATACGTTCAGAGGACAAATTTCTTCATCTCCGGTGATCTCAAAGTTTTCATTGCGGGTATTTGGGGCAGATGCCTGAGTTTTTACGTTTATTGCGTTGTTGTCGCCTGTTGCAGTAACTTGCTTATCAAAATTTAATTTAAGTCTGGAGTCGCCGTAAGCACCGAAACTTCCTTCAGGGTAGATAAAACGTACCTGCGGCATGTATTCATCAAGTGAGGATTTAAGGCTTAAATGGTAAGCCCGTCTATCCGTGGTGATGAGCAATGATGTTTTCAAAGCCGTGTCGTAGGGTTTTATTATGAGATGTTCCGTGGTGTTAGCTCCTTGTCCTGACACTGCAGAATCCACACTCCAGCGAGTTGCGTCGCCTATTTGCGCTCCTTTGATATGTTCTCCGGGCTCCATGGCAATATCACAAAGCTCAAGCACGGCACAGACTACCGCATGGTGGCCCTGACCATAGTTGAACACCACTTCTCCCGGGCGTGATGAAACTCCAGAGCTGCTGCGGGCATTACTTTTTTCCAAAGAAAGCAGGGCTTGAGCTTCCTGTTTTTGCGGAAGATAGCGAGCAGAATGCTGAGCATAATTGTCAAAATCCGAATCAGCCCTGATCCCGGAACAAAAAAGCAAGGGAAAAAATAAAATCCAAGGTTTCATATCCATAAAGTTTCCTTATGTGCATGACTTAACCAAAAGCCTGAGGAACAGGAGGCAAAGCTCTGGGACTTAAACGCAAATCATGAATTTTTATTCCCAAAGGATTTAATTTAAGTGCAGACAGATCCTGACCAGGGGCTGAGAGCTCATAAGTGATACGGGCTCTGAAACAAGCGTCGCAACGCTGTTCTTTGCCTTCGCACCAATCAACTTGAAATACCTTTTCGGAAACGCGCAATATACTGTTCACCTGCGCGTTGATTTCGCTGCGATCCTGCTTTTGACCGGTGTAAAAACGCTGTACTTCTTCCAAAGCCTGACTGCCGTCTTTTAGCCTTGCAAAAACCTTGTGAACCGAATTTACAAACAGATTTTGATCGGATGTTTTTCGTCTTAAATTTTCAATAAAATCGATAAGATCAGAAGCCAAAGCCCGTTCGGGAATGGTATTTGATCCTTGTAAATCATCGCGGGCTATCACCGCCCCTGATTTGTCAACGGTGATCACATAAGGTACAACGGACAGTTGCGAAGATGCGTGTAAATAGCCAAAAAGAGCG
>CALBLB010000197.1 GCA_937896115.1 uncultured Succinatimonas sp. | reverse complement strand
AAAGCTCGAAGACTGCCGAAGCGTTTTGGGCGTCCAAATTGCCGGTAGGTTCGTCGGCCAAAATCAGTTTGGGATGAGCACACAGGGCTCTGGCAATGGCCGCACGTTGACGTTCACCGCCTGACATCTCCGCAGGAAGAGCGTTTAACTGGTGGGACAGTCCTACCTTTGACAGGTATTCAAGAGCTCTTTTTTTAGCTTCTTCTTGGTCGCAACCTGCGATTAAAAGCGGCATCATCACGTTTTCAAGAGCGGTAAAGTCTTGTAAAAGGTGATGAAATTGATAGACAAACCCGAGATTTTTGGCTCTGAAAGCTGCTTTGGCACTGTCGTTTAATTTCAAGAGATCCTGCTCTTCAAAAAAAAGTTGCCCGCTATCCGGGGTATCCAAGGTTCCCAGTATATGCAAAAGAGTGCTTTTACCGGAGCCTGAACGCCCTATAACGGCATTGATCACCCCGGCGTTGATTTCGATGCCGGCATCTTTTAATACCGGGGTTCTGATTTTGCCTTCGCGATAGTTTTTAACTATATGCTGGGCTTTTAGAATGACTTTGTTCATATTATTCTCGGCTGTATTGCATTCAGGCTTGGGTAAGGTTGGTAACTGCGTCGGAGGATGATGCTTTTACGGCAGGGTATAAGGTACAGACAAGTGACAACAGCAGAGCTCCTAAATCCGCAAAAGCAATACGTGTAAGATCCAGATTTATATTTAAATTGTTACCTGACGGTACTCCCAAAAGATTCAATATAATGTTTGAATTTAAAGATAAAATTATCCCAAGAACCGTGCCGGCAAACACGCCGCTGCCGCCTAAAATCAAACCCTGAGCCATAAATATCCACAAGATCCTGATCTTATTCATTCCCATGGTTTTGAGTATGGCGATATCGCGAACTCGCGAAGCAACGGTCATGGACAGCGCCGAAAGTATGTTGAAGGCTGCTACTATCACGATAAGACAGAGCATAATCGTCATACTGAGTTTTTCCATGGCCACCGATGAAAAAAATTCTCCCTGAGTTGATCTCCAGTCATCAAATTTTAATTTCAAGTAATTAAGCTCTTTTTCCACACTTGCAAAATTCATGGGATCGTCAAGCCATAACCTTATTTGCAGATCATTATCTTGAAGTCTTAAAAATCTTTGTACGTCGTTAAAAGCTCCCATGGCATGCAAAGTACGGGCATCCCTAAGCGACGGAACGAAATCGCTTAAGATAAAATTACGGGTAACCGGAGCAAGACCTGCCGGAGTGTAGCGTGCATTGAGCGTACTGATGAATTTTACTTTTTCATCAAGAGCCAGATTGAAGCGGTTAAACAGTGCAGCGTCGGCTATCAGTTTGAAGCTTCCTGTCTGAGGGTAACCGTCGTTGATGAACGTGTCGGCTGTAAACCCTTTTTTTACCGTCAAAGCGTTTTTATCCATTCCCTGAAGTTGTACTAAAGCGGCACTGTTGCCTTTTTTGATGACGGCTTCGCCTTCTATGTACGGAACTGCTGCCACCACATGCTTAAGACCGAGCAGGTCCGTCATCTTGTCAGGAGTAGTCTGAACCAGAATGTGAGGAGTGGTCACCAGAACCGCTTCTTTTAATCTGCCTTGCAACGATTGCATGATCGTAGAGACGGTGATAAGTGCGGCCACACCTATAGCTATGCCCAGTAATGACAATAATGCTACAAAAGTTGCAAAACGATTTTGTCTTTGATTTAAAAGGTAACGCAATGCGATACGCAGACTCAGATTAAAGTTCAAACTGCTTGATCCTGATCTAACTCATTAATGTCAAAATTCACGAGAAAGGCTTGTAAATCATTTTCCCCCGCCTGCGACGTTTTTTTGCGGTTTTACCGTGGGAAACGGTGGAAAAAAGCTTATTTCTCCAATGATCTTCTTCAACTGTCTTGTTTTATTTTGTTTAAAAACTCTTCAAATGACTGATGACATTGATCTTTTTTACTTAAAATCGGTTGTTGGATTTTGTCACCGTTTTCCAATGTCGGCCATTTGACAGCTATGGCAGGATCGTTCCACATCAATCCGCCTTCATCGTCAGGGTGATAGACGTCGTCGCATTTGTAGCAAAATTCGGCCTGCTCTGAGAGCACCATAAAACCGTGGGCAAAGCCTCTGGGTATGAAAAACTGACGTTTGTTTTCTGCAGAAAGTACTACGCCTTCCCATTTACCGAAGGTAGCGGAGTTTTTTCGCAAATCTACCGCCACGTCAAAGACACTGCCTTTAATAACGCGTACCAGTTTGGATTGGGGGTGATGTATTTGAAAATGCAGTCCTCGTAAAACACCTTTTACCGAGCTTGACTGATTATCCTGAACAAAATCGCAATTTATCCCACCTTTTTCAAAGTCGGGCTTTTTATAGGTTTCCATGAAGAAGCCGCGTTCGTCACCGTAGCTTTTAACGTCGATAATAACTACGCCTTCTATAGAAGTTTTGGTGAAGGTAAAGTTTCCTGAGGTAATGGTGTCGTTCATGTTACTGTCCTTGCTGTTTATATTTAAGTTCGGTAGCTTCTTTTACAGGACGCCACCAGT